>JANYCB010000152.1 GCA_025360485.1 Methylotenera sp.
AATTAATGCTGGCCGTTTTTTTGAAGACTTCATTATGAATGAAGTGATTCAACACGCCACGCCACGCACAATAACCGCGGGTGATTGCGCGCTTTATATCGCGCTCACAGGTGAGCGTAACCCACTGCATTGTAGCGAGCCATTTGCACAAAGTTTAGGCTATAAAACCACGCCCGTGGATGACTTGCTCGCATTTCATATCGCATTTGGTAAAACCGTACCTGATATTTCAGTGAACGCTGTCGCTAATTTAGGCTATGCGGATGTGCGATTTATTCAACCTGTTTATATCGGCGATACACTTTCAACCTCTAGCCAAGTGATTGGTTTAAGGCAAAATTCTAACGCAAAAAATGGTGTGGTGTATGTGCGTTCAACTGCGGTAAATCAACGTGGCGAACCCGTTTTAAGCTGGGTACGTTGGGTGATGGTACATAAAAGCGATTTAAACAGAGTTGCACCTATGACTGTGGTTCCGACATTACCAAGTTTTGTCGCGCTAGAAAACTTGAGCGTTCCATCTTTCTTCTCGGCCAAAAAATTCGGCAAACAAGAGCTATTTACTAAAAACAGTGGCGGCCAATATTTTTGGGAGGACTATCAAATCGGCGAACGCATCAATCATGCCTCTGGCATGACAATTAATCCTGCTGATCACACGCTTGCGACACGGCTTTATCAAAACAACGCGCGCTTGCATTTTGATGACTTTACCATGAAATCTTCACCATTTGGCCAGCGTTTGGTGTATGGCGGCGTGGTGATTTCACTTTGTCGCGCACTAAGTTTTGAAGGCTTAGAAAATGCACTTTCGATTTTAGCTATTAATGCTGGAACACATGCCAGTCCTAGCTTTTCTGGCGATACGATTTATACCGCGACTGAAGTTTTAGACGCTTGGGAATTGCCAAATAAAGACATTGGTGCTTTGCGTCTACGCATGATAGGCATAAAAAATATGTCACCAAGTGACTTAACAGAAATTAAAACAGACAAAGGCTATCACCCAAATGTGGTGTTAGATTTAGATTACACCGTAGCAATGCCCAAAAGAAATATAGGCAAAGGAACTTAATAAATGTTACATCCAAATGATGCCTTGTTCGGTGGCGAAAAACCGTTCCCACTGATTCCTGCTTGCGAACATTTTGCGGGTAGCGAAAAACTCATCTTAAAAGCACTTGCCCTACAAGACAGCGATAATCCAAACGCGCCTGGCGCGGTGTTTGATATTACCTGCGATTGTGAAGACGGCGCCGCATCTGGTCAAGAACGTGAACATGCTGAAATGATTGTGCGTGTTTTAAATTCTGATACCAACGTGCATAAAATGGCTGGAGCGCGCATTCACGACTACACACACCCTGCTTGGAAATTAGATATAGATATTTTAGTCGGCGGCGCAGGTAAGATATTGAGTTATATCACGATTCCAAAATGTACGGATATTGCCCAAGCCAAAGAAATGATTGCGTATATTCAAAAAATGGCAACTTTTCACGGCATCACGCGGGAGATTCCGGTGCACATTTTGATTGAAACGCATGGCGCGTTGAATCAAGTGCATGAAATTGCAAAATTGCCTTGGGTGCAAGTGTTAGATTTCGGCTTAATGGATTTTGTCAGCGCACATCACGGTGCGATTCCAGCATCTGCCATGCGAAGCCCTGGTCAGTTTGAACATCGCTTGCTTGCTCGAGCAAAAGCCGAAGTAGTGGCGGCAGCACTAGCCAATGGCGTGGTGCCAGCTCACAACGTGACACTGGATTTGAAAAATGTGGCAACGACCTTAGGCGATGCGAGTCGTGCGCGCAATGAGTTCGGTTTTATGCGCATGTGGAGTATTTACCCCACGCAAATTCAGGCGATTGTCGATGCCATGAAGCCGGATTTTGACGAAGTTTCTGATGCAGCAAATATTCTGCTGGCCGCACAGCAAGCAGATTGGGGGCCGATTCAATACGCAGGTGAGCTACACGATAGAGCGACTTATCGCTATTTTTGGGAAGTATTGCAAAAAGCCAAGCTGACTATGGCAGCAATTCCAGACGAAGCACTTCAGGCATTTTTTAGCTAAATTTATATATTTTTAAGTAAAAACTATGACAAAACCAATCTCCGCAGGAGCGCGTTTTCGTGCTGCATTAAAAGCCGAAAAGCCGCTACAAATCATCGGCGCGATTAACGCTTATCACGCCATGCTCGCAACGCAAAGCGGCTTTCAAGCGATTTACTTATCAGGCGGAGGCGTTGCCGCTGGCTCGCTTGGGCTTCCAGATTTAGGCATTTCTTCGCTTGAGGATGTGCTCATCGATGTTCGTCGCATTACCGATGCTGTCGATACGCCATTGCTGGTAGATATTGATACTGGCTGGGGCGGCGCATTTAACATTGCGCGCTCCGTGAAAAGCGTCATTAAAGCTGGCGCGGCGGCGTTACATATTGAAGACCAAGTTTCAGCAAAGCGTTGCGGACATCGTCCAAATAAAGCCATTGTGAGTTTAGACGAAATGGTCGACCGCGTGAAGGCCACAGCCGATGCAAGAACTGATGCGGAATTCGTCATTATGGCGCGCACCGACGCATTAGCAGTGGAAGGTTTACAATCCGCTATCGACCGCGCTTGTGCTTGTGTTGAAGCAGGTGCAGATATGATTTTTCCCGAAGCAATTACAGAACTTGGCATGTACAAACAATTTGTAGATGCGGTAAAAGTACCTGTTTTAGCCAATATTACCGAATTTGGCAGTACGCCCTTATTTACCGTGGATGAACTTGCCAGTGCTGATGTGAGCATGGTGCTGTATCCGCTTTCAGCCTTCCGTGCCATGAATCAGGCTGCACTTAAAGTGTATCAAACCATGCGCAAAGAAGGCACGCAAAAGAACGTGCTCAATTTGATGCAAACCCGCATGGAGCTTTATGATCATTTGGGTTATCACGCTTTTGAGCAAAAGCTAGATGAGTTATTCAAGGGAGAAAAGTAGCGATGCAAGCAACTACAACTAGTTCTATTCCAACAGCAGAACAAAAAAAGAAAAAAGGCGTAGCGCTAGCTGGCGTTAATGCTGGATCTACAGCCATTTGCACAGTCGGCCATACTGGTAACGATTTGCATTACCGCGGCTACGACATTATCGAACTCGCAAAGTATGCCACATTTGAAGAGGTCGCCTATTTGTTGATTCATGGTGAATTACCAAATCAAACAGAATTAACAGCCTACCATGCACGCTTAAAAAAATCGCGCGGTATACCAAAAGCCTTAAAAGAGGTATTAGAGCGCATTCCAAAAACAGCACACCCGATGGATGTGATGCGCACAGGGTGCTCGATGCTTGGTACGCTGGAGCCGGAATCTGCTGACCGCAATATTCACGATGCCAAAAAATTGGGCGACCGCCTTATTGCGTGTTTTGGTTCCATTTTAATTTACTGGTACCACTTTAGTCACAACAACAAACGCATTGATGTAGAGTCAGACGAAGATTCCATCGCGGCGCACTTCTTGCATTTACTGCATGGCAAAGCGCCATCAGAACTGCATATACGCGCAATGAACACCTCACTGGTGCTCTATGCAGAGCATGAGTTTAATGCTTCAACTTTTACTGCTCGCGTGATTGCAGGAACATTATCCGATATGTACTCTTGCATCACAGGTGCAATCGGCGCGCTGCGAGGCCCCAAGCATGGTGGAGCCAACGAAGCTGCGATGGAAATTATTGGGCGCTACAAAAATGCCGACGAAGCAGAGGCTGACATTTTGTCGCGTATGGCCAACAAAGAAATCATCATTGGCTTTGGGCATCCTGTGTATACCATCGCCGACCCAAGAAATGAATCGATAAAGGAAGTTTCACGAAAATTAAGTGAAGATAACGGCAATATGACGCTTTTTAACGTTTCTTCTTGCATTGAAGAAACGATGTGGCGCGAGAAAAAAATGTTCCCTAACTTAGATTGGTATAGCGCCTCTAGCTACCACATGATGGGAATCCCTACTGGCATGTTCACACCAATATTTGTAATTTCCCGCACTACTGGTTGGGTCGCACATGTCATTGAGCAGCGCATCGATAACAAAATCATTCGACCAAATGCAGAATACACGGGCCCTGACAACAGGCCATATACCCCTCTAAACCAACGTTAATCACCTATTAAGAAAGTTATAGTTCATGTCTAGTCACATCTCAAATGTGCGCCCAGCGCCAGATCAAGTCATAGTAGATATCGCCAATTATGTAGCAGATTACGAAATCACTTCAAATGAAGCATTTGATACCGCCCGCAATTGCTTAATGGATACCTTAGGCTGTGGCTTTGAGGCGCTTGACTATCCCGCTTGCACTAAATTGCTTGGGCCCGTGGTTGCTGGGACAGTAGTGCCGAATGGCGCGAAAGTGCCAGGCACATCATACCAACTAGACCCCATCCTTGCTGCTTTCAATATCGGTGCGATGATACGCTGGCTAGACTTCAACGACACTTGGCTGGCCGCGGAATGGGGTCATCCCTCCGATAATTTAGGTGGCATTTTAGCCACAGCCGATTACATTTCGCGTAAAAATGTAGCTGAAGGCAAAGCCGCACTGACAATCAAAGACGTGCTCACAGCCATGATTAAAGCCCATGAAATTCAAGGCGTATTGGCGCTAGAAAACAGTTTCAATCGCGTAGGTTTAGACCATGTGATTTTAGTTAAAATTGCTTCAACAGCGGTAGTAACCAAACTACTAGGAGGCAATAAAGAAGACATCATTAACGCAGTTTCTAACGCGTTTGTAGATGGTCAGAGCTTGCGCACCTACCGCCATTCACCAAATACTGGCTCACGTAAATCATGGGCTGCTGGTGATGCAACAAGCCGTGCTGTTAGATTGGCATGGATGACTATGCAGGGTGAAATGGGTTATCCGTCTGCGCTCACGGCAAAAACTTGGGGTTTCTATGATGTGCTATTTAAAGGCAATGCCTTTAAATTTCAACGTGCTTACGGCAGCTATGTAATGGAACAAGTGCTATTCAAAATCTCTTTCCCGGCTGAGTTCCATGCGCAAACCGCCGTAGAATGTGCTATTCAATTGAATGCTCAAGTGGGTAAGGAATTGCAAACATTAGAACAAATTGCGCAAATCGATAAAATTGTGATTACTACGCACGAATCAGCGATTCGCATCATCGACAAAACTGGACCGTTGGATAACCCTGCTGATCGTGACCATTGCATTCAATACATGGCGGCCATTGGTTTGCTAAAAGGGAGTTTGACTGCGCAAGACTATGAAGATACCGCAGCAGCGGACTCACGCATTGACGCTATCCGCGCAAAAATGACCTGCGTGGAAAAGGCTGAATACACGGCGGATTATCACAACCCAGAAAAACGCTCAATCGCCAACGCTATTCAAGTATTCTTTAAAGACGGCACTAGCTCAGATAATATCGCGGTGGAATACCCAATCGGCCATAGACGCCGCCGTGGTGAAGGCATTCCAGAATTGGTTAAAAAGTTTAAAGTGAATTTAGCACGCCGTTTTGATGCAAAAAAACAAGCCGATGTATTGGCGCTATGTTTAGACCAAACAAAGCTAGAAGCCACGCCAGTGAATACTTTTGTGGATATGTTAGTCGCTTAGAACATCAAAACAGACGACCTGAAAGCCGCATGGATATTGGCTTACAGGGCATCGATTATTTGATGGTTTTAGGGTAAAATAGCACTTTACGAACTGCTGTTTGAAAGTTTTTTTATGACGCTGACCTCGCTGAACGCCCTCTCCCCACTCGATGGTCGCTATCAAACCAAACTTGATGCACTGCGCCCCTACTTTAGTGAATATGCACTAATTAAACACCGCGCTTGGGTAGAAGTAGAATGGTTAAAAGCCTTGGCTGCAGCCAAGGATCTACAAGAAATTGCACCTTTTAGCGCTACAACGATTAAAGAGCTAGATACTGCTATTACCAACTTTTCTGAGGCCGATGCAACGCAGGTAAAAGCGATAGAAGCTCGTACCAACCACGACGTGAAAGCGCTCGAATACTGGCTTAAAGAGAAGTTTGACGCAAACCCGGAAATTAAAAAAGCCAGCGAATTTATTCATTTTGCGTGTACTTCAGAAGACATCAATAATCTTTCGCACGGCTTGATGCTAAAAACCGCGCGTGACACCGTGATGTTGCCGTTTTTAGGTAATCTAATTAAGCGCTTAACCGAGCTAGCAACGCAATTCGCCGACACGCCCATGCTTTCACGCACACATGGCCAAACCGCATCTCCCACCACAATGGGTAAAGAATTAGCCAACGTTGTGTATCGCTTGCAACGTCAACAAAAGCAATTAAAAAACAACGAGATACTTGGCAAGATTAACGGTGCAGTCGGCAACTTTAACGCGCATTTATCTGCGTACCCTGAATTTGATTGGGAAAGTTTCGCTAAGAAATTTGTTGAGAACTTAGGCTTAGTTTACAACCCAATGACCATTCAAATTGAGCCGCACGATTACATGGCGGAGCTGTACGATTGCTTAAGTCGCATTAACACCATTTTGATTGATTTAAACCGTGATATTTGGGGTTATATTTCAGTGGGTTATTTCAAACAAAAAGTAAAAGCTGGCGAAATTGGCTCATCCACCATGCCGCACAAGGTCAACCCGATTGATTTTGAAAACTCAGAAGGTAATTTGGGCTTGGCCAACGCAGTATTGTGCCACATGGCAGAAAAGCTCCCCATTTCACGCTGGCAACGTGATTTAACCGATTCCACCATATTACGAAACATGGGCGTGGCCTTTGGTTACACTCTGCTGGGTTACGATTCATGTTTACGAGGTTTAAACAAACTGGAAATCAACTCTGAAAAATTAGCCGAAGATTTAGACAATAGCTGGGAAGTGCTCGCCGAGCCAATTCAAACCGTCATGCGCCGTTATGGCATCGAAAACCCTTACGAGCAGCTGAAAGAGCTGACGCGCGGCAAAGGCGGCATCAATAAGGTTTCATTACATGCATTCATTAGTAGTTTAAAAATTCCTAATGATGCAAAACAAGCGCTACTTGAGATGACGCCTGCGAGCTATATCGGTAAGGCTGCTGAATTAGCAAAACGCAATAGTTAACTACAGATGAATCTAGACAAAAACAACTTACGCTTGGCAGTATTAATAGACGCTGATAATACTTTTAAAGTCATCGACACTATAGATGGATTATTTGAAGAAATTTCTAAATTTGGCGAAGCTTCTATTCGCCGTATTTATGGTGACTGGACAGACAATAGGTTAAATCGCTGGAAAGAAATACTACCCAAATACGCTATACAACCTATACAACAGTACGCCAACACTAAAGGGAAAAACTCTACTGACAGCGCACTAATTATTGACGCAATGGATTTACTTTACACTGCACCATTAGATGGGTTTTGTATAGTTTCTAGCGATAGCGACTTTACAAAACTGGCTGTTCGTTTACGAGAGTCTGGTAAAAAAGTATATGGATTTGGGGAGGACAAAACGCCTGATTCACTCGTCAATGCATGCAATCAGTTCATTGATATTGGAATATTATCCAGCGTTACAAACGCAGATATTAGCCAGCCCGAAAAAAATAACGCAAATTTACCTAAAAAAACAAACCAAGAACTTTCAAAAGATACGAAGTTAGTAAGCCATATCCGCGCAGCTATTGATGCGCTTTCTGAAGATGACGGTTACGCGCACATGGGCGAAATCAAAAAGCATATCATCAAAAACTTACCTGCTTTTGACTCACGAAAATATGGTTACGCAAAATTTAGTGACCTTATCAAGGCTATTGGGCTCTTTGAAATAGATGCTCAAAAACAACGAATTAAAGATAAAAGAAAAAAATGACCGAAATCCTAATCCTATATTACTCTCAAGGTGGTGCGGTGCGTGAGATGGCGCAGCTGATTGCTCGCGGTGTTGAGAGCGTACCGAATGCAAAAGCGCGCATTCGCACTGTGCCAAAAGTCTCAGCTAATTGTGAGGCGACCGAGCCTGACATTCCTGCAAGTGGAAACCCTTATTGCGAGTTACAAGACTTAGAAGAATGCAGCGGTATAGCGCTGGGCAGCCCGACGCGCTTTGGTAACATGGCTGCGCCAATGAAGTACTTTTTAGATGGTACAGCGGGCTTGTGGCTAAAAGGCGCACTCGTTGGTAAACCCGCCTGTGTATTCACCAGCACGGGCAGCATGCATGGTGGCAATGAATCTACTTTGCTGACGATGATGCTTCCGCTTATGCACCATGGAATGATGATAGTAGGCTTGCCGTATTCCGAGCCCGCACTCTCTAGCACAACTTCTGGCGGCACACCTTATGGTGCAAGCCATGTTGGCGGCGCAATGGATGACAAACCAATCACAGAAGACGAAAAGAAATTATGCATTGCGTTGGGTAAGCGTCTAGCAGAAACCGCATTGAAGTTAACCGCATGAGTTTAGCACTAGAAGCCAGACAATTTCTCCGCAGTACGCATAGCGGTATTCTTTCAACTTTTTCCGCAAAATTCGACGGCTACCCTTTTGGCTCGGTTGCACCTTTTGTTTTAGATCACGATTGCCAGCCAATCATACTTATCAGCAATATTGCGGAACACACTAAAAACATTATCGCCAACCCCAAGGTTTCATTAGTTGTATTTGCTGGCACGGACGATTTACAGGCCAACGCACGCCTGACGTTAATCGGTGAAGCTGTCAAAACAGACAAATCTGATACCAACCTGCGCGCCCGTTATTTGCGCTATATTCCCCAAGCGGCAAGTTATTTTGATATGCATGATTTTGCGTTTTATCGCATCCAAATCGCTCAAGCTCGTTATATTGCCGGCTTTGGCAAAATGAATTGGATGGATGGCGATGAAATAGCTGGCAACTTAGAAAGCTCTGCTAACCTAGCGCAACTAGAGCCAAGCATGATTGAGCACATGAACTCCGACCATGTAGACAGCATGATGGCCTATTGCCAACATTTTTACAATATAAGCCCTAGCCGCGTTACTTTGATTGGCGTGGACAGCGATGGTTTTGATATTGAAGCTACGATTAATGATGCCTTGCAAATTTTGCGTTTTAATTTTTCAACGCCCATATTCGATGCCAACTCTGCCCACTCTGCTTTTGTGGTTATGTCCAAAGCTGCACACGCAAAACAACCTTTGCATGATTAAAAACTTAAAGCTTGGTGCGAGTTTCAGCCTGATTGCATTAATATTTTTAAGTCTAGCCTGGGAGGTAATATTAGCGCCACTTAAGCCTGGTGGCTCATTACTCATGTTAAAAGCAGCACCACTATTATTGCCGCTGTTTGGCATTCTCAAGGGCAAGCGCTACACCTACCAATGGGCGAGCATGTTCATACTACTTTACTTTACAGAAGGCGCTGTACGCGCTTGGTCTGATACTGGGTTATCGGCTAGATTAGCATTGCTTGAAGTCGTATTAACGCTACTATTTTTCATCTGTGCAATTTTTTACGCGAAACTCACGCGAAACTCATCTTAAAAAACAGGGCTTCATTTATAATAAGCCCATGACGACACCTTTAACTACCCACGTATGAAGATACTACTGTCCAACGACGATGGCTATTTTGCGTCAGGCCTCAATATTTTAGCCGAACATTTGGCCAAAATTGCTGACATCACCGTGGTTGCGCCAGAGCGTAATCGCAGCGGTGCCAGCAACTCGCTCACTTTAGACCGCCCATTAAGCGTGCGCAAAGCCAGCAACGGCTTTTTTTATGTCAATGGCACACCAACCGATTGTGTGCATATTGCCCTAACTGGCTTGATGGACACCATGCCAAACATGGTCATTAGCGGCATTAACGATGGTGCAAATATGGGTGATGACACGATTTATTCTGGCACCGTCGCGGCTGCGATGGAAGGGTTTTTGCTGGATATCCCTTCATTTGCGGTTTCTATGTCACAACACGATGCCAAGCATTTTGAAACTGCCGCACGCGTGGTGGTCGAATTAGTTCAGCATTACCAAAAAACGGGATTTGCATGGCCTACACTGCTAAATATAAATGTGCCTGACCTGCCGTATGATGAGTTAAAGGGTCGCGCAATCACACGCTTAGGTAAACGCCATAAAGCGGAGCCTGTGATGCAACTTAAAACGCCTCGCGGTGAAGTTGTCTACTGGGTGGGCGCCGCAGGCCAGCCCAATGATGGTGGGGAAGGCACCGATTTTTACGCAGTTGCACATCAGCAAGTTTCTATTTCCCCAATTCAGGTCGATTTAACCAAACATAGTCAGATGAGCGAACTCAAAAATTGGCTATCAAAATAATGGCTTTAGCAAAACCTCCTACAAAATCTGGCATTGGCATGACTTCTCTGCGTACTAGGGAACGCATGCTGGCACGCCTACGCGAGCAAGGCATTAAAGATGAAGTCGTGCTTTCGGCCATGAATGAGATTCCACGCCATATTTTTGTGGATGAAGCGCTGTCAACGCGCGCTTATGAAGACGTTTCGCTGCCAATTGGTTACAGTCAAACCATCTCACAACCCTATATTGTGGCGCGTATGACCGAAATTTTGCGCAATGGCAAACCATTGAATAAAGTGCTGGAAATTGGCACTGGCTGTGGCTATCAAACCGCAATCTTGTCGCGCGTAGCAAAAGAAGTACTTTCGCTAGAGCGTATTCGCCCGCTGGTGATGAAAGCGCGCAGCCATTTGCGCACGCTTAAATGCAATAACGTCAAACTCGATCACGCAGATGGCAGCCTAGGACTCAATGAATACGCGCCTTTTGACGGCATTATCGTCACCGCTGCCGCTGGCCATGTGCCGCAAGAATTGCTACATCAACTCGCCGTTGGCGGGCGCATGATCATTCCAATCGGCACCAATACGCAAACCTTGCACTTGTTTGAACGAACGAATACCGAGTTTAAAGAGACTAAGCTGGAACCAGTGAAATTTGTGCCCTTATTAGGCGGAGTGAGTTAATGCGCTTTTTTGTTGTGTTTTTAATCACATTGCTTGCTGCGTGTGAAAGCAATCCGCCTGCACCAGTCATAGAACGCACACCGCAAACATCCAAATCAAAATCACCTGAGGCAAAAACTCCACCTGCCACAAGCTCCTCTGCAAGCAAGGATTGGCGGCCTGATAGCCATATTGTAAAAAAAGGTGAAACACTTTTTGCTATTGGTTTGGAATACGGAGTTGATTACAAAGAAATCGCTGCTGCCAACAATATTGCACCGCCCTACCCCATTCAAATTGGCCAAAAACTCAATTTAGCTAGCTTAAAAAATAAACCTGCAACTGCGGCAGAACCCGCTAGCACAGAGGATGGCGTGGTGGTATCGCCGATTAAAACTGACTCAGTCGTGACTGAAGCCAAACCAATTGCAAATGCTAACAAACCGGTCGTTTCTGCCGTAACACCAGTCTTAATCGAACCGAAAGCCTTACGCGAGCCTTATAGCTTAGAAGCGCTTAATAGTACTGCAGTAAGACTGACAGAAGCCAAACCAACCGATTCAAAACCTACTGATGTTAAGCCAGACGACGTTAAACCGGCTGACGATGAATCGCTCACTTGGGCATGGCCTGCACAAGGCAAGGTAGTGGCAGGCTTTAATGAAGTTAGCAATAAGGGCATCGACATTGGCGGAAGCGCGGGTCAAGCCATTAGCGCTGCAGCGCCTGGCAAAGTGATTTATAGTGGATCTGACCTACGCGGCTATGGCAAACTGGTGATTATTAAACACAATAAAACCTATTTATCGGTATATGCACACAACAGTAAAATAGTTGTAAAAGAGGGACAAATAGTGACCGCAGGCCAAAAAATTGCCGAAATGGGCAACACTGACACCAACTGGGTTAAACTACACTTTGAAATACGTCGTTTGGGTAAATCGGTTGACCCGGCTAAATATTTAAACCAAAATTAGCACAATCAAATCTCAAGGAGATTGCCATGGCCACACCAAATAACTTTAAAAAAGAACCCAACAAATACGCAAAAAATAAAGACATTCAAGCAGATACGCTACTAAAAACCTTATCTTCTGTAGGTGGCATAGCGCTGTTACTTGTTGGTTTATTAGGCATTGCTCTGGAATTTTTTAAAGATGGAGGCTGGCTTAAAAACTCGCTGTCATGGCTTTTTGACACCACCGCGCACATGATGTTTATTCCAGTAATTATTTTCGCGTTATGGCTATTTAACCGCTGGATGACTTCTTCAGCTAAAGGTGAGAAGAAGAAAAGTGGTGATGTGCCAATGTATATCATGATGGCGATTGGTGCATTTTACGTGTTTCGATTTATTACCACAGGTGGACTCTAATATTTACATCAATAAAAAAAGCCGCTTCTCAGCGGCTTTTTTTATTCGTATCTAGTTAATGTTTCTTTTTAGCCTCTGCTTGGTAATGCTCATGTACCGCGCTCATATCACGCTCACGCGCCCATTTAATAATGGCTTCTAATGCTGGTGCGCCAATCTCGCCCACTTGCGTGTGTATGCCTGCTTGGTCGCGAATCACTAAAATACCTGGGATTTGCGTCACTTCAAAATATTCGCTGATTTCTGGATCGGCTTCGGTATTCACCATGCCGAATACGACATCTGGATTTGCAGCAGCTGCCGCCTCAAATGTGGGCGTAAACGCTACGCAAGGCTCGCACCATGGCGCCCAAAAATCCACAATTACAAAATTATTGCCCTCGATTGTTTGTTTAAAGTTTGCTTTAGTAAGGGCTACAACCGCCATGATGTTTCCTGTAGAGATTTTATAAAACCGCTATTTTAGCAGATGATAGGCGGATTCCACAGCCAAAATAAAATGAATGTTATATTTCCTTAATCCCAAGGATAGCGTGTTAGTATTTGAAAGCACCGTCTGACTAACGGAGTTAATATTGATATGAACCCAATCTCTAATACAGCTTTTTACTGTTGTGGTGTAAGGATGCAAGATGCAGAACTCACACCATCTCTATGCAATGACCATTTTGCCAAACGCTTTATGGACGCGCGCGGCATGGATATTTTTGAGCCATTTAAATCTGAAACGATACCGAATATTAGCAACACAGTACGTTGCCACATCATCGATGAGTCTATTCACAGCAGTCTGATTGAAAACATTGATAGTCTTGTAATCACTATTGGTGCTGGTTTTGATACTCGACCTTATCGCCTGAATGGCGGAACTTGGGTCGAGCTGGATGAAGCGCAGATTATAGAGTACAAGAACGAAAAGTTGCCAATTGTAGAATGTAAAAATAAGTTAACTCGCATTGCAATCGACTTCTCTAATGAAACCATTACGGAAAAATTAGCCTCATTTAAGCGCAGTATGCCTGTCATCATCGTGATTGAGGGCGTTTTTATGTACTTGGAAGAGAAAACGATTGCAAACACGTTAAGGCAGTTACAACAACTTTTTCCGCAACATGTGTTGCTATGCGACCTGATGAATAGAAAGTTTTTTGAGAAATTCGCTGCCAGTGTGCATTTGAAGCTAATCTCGGCAGGTGCACAATTTACTGCAAGACCCGAGGGCCCTGCCGAAATTTTCATCAAAAACGCTTACATTGAAACCTCACGTACTCCAACGTTTAGGCGCGCCAATGAACTAGGCATTCTTTGGAAAAGAGCAAAAATTCCTCCGCTTATTGCAAAACTAATTTATAGGGTGTTCATAAAAGATATAAACGGCTATGCAATTCACCGATTTGAATTTGGATAAAGCACTTCCCGTTGAAATATATTCTAGTTTTAGAATTTTCTACTACTCAAACTATGGACTTACCCCAACTATCAGCGAAAAACAATTCGCCCAAAGGTTTGCGCTTGCGCTCTACCATTTCACGTGTTAAAGCTTCACCTGTGCCCGTTGCAATATCAGCGGCGTAACCCACGCAAATCATGGCCATTGGCGTGTATTGCGCAGGGATTGCAAACTGTTCACGTGCTTTATCAGCATTAAAACCACCCATTTGATGTGCCATTAAACCCATGTGACTTGCCTGTAAACATAAGTTTTCAGCCGCTGCACCCGTATCATATTGCGACCAGCGATTGGGGGTTTGATTGTGTCCAAATAACGTGTCGGCACACACCAGCATCAGCATTGGCGAGTCTTTCACCCAACCTTGGTTGCCAGGAACTAGACATTCAAACCCCTGCTGCCAAGCACTTGCATCAGCGTTTTTATCCCAAACAATGAAGCGCCAAGGTTCATCGCCAAAACACGAAGGTGCCCAGCGGGCGGCTTCCAGCAAAGCGATAATTTGCTCATGACTGACTTGCTTGCTTGCATCGTACGCGCGACCACTCCAACGATTAGCAATGGTTTCATTAATTGGTACTTGAGTGATGGCAGGTTTTAACATTATTTAAGCTTTCAAAAATGGATAATCAGTGTATCCTTTTTCGTCTCCACCATAAAAGGTATTTTCATCCGCTTCATTTAATACAGCATTGGTTCTGTAGCGCTTCACCAAATCTGGGTTGGCAAGAAACGGCACGCCATAGGCAATCACATCGGCATGACCACTCGCAATCGCGGCGTTGCCACGTGCTTTATCATAAGCCAAGTTTGCCATATAAGTATTTTTAAAATGTTTACGCAGTGCTACAAAATCAAATGGTTGCTCCACACCGCCAATATTGCCTTCTATCACATGCAAATAGGCTAAATTAAATGGGTTGAGTGCATCTACAACATAGTTAAAAAGCGCTTGCGGATTACTATCATGCATATCGTTGAATGGGTTCACAGGCGACAAACGAATGCCAACTTTATCCGCTCCTGCTACGTTCACCACCGCTTGGGTCACTTCCATGAGTAAACGCGCACGATTTTCAAAACTGCCGCCATAATTATCGGTACGCTTATTACTACCATCACGCAAAAATTGATCGAGTAAATAACCATTGGCTGAGTGAATCTCCACACCGTCAAAACCTGCTGCAAGCGCACATTTAGCGGCATGTACGTAATCTTGTACAATGCCTGGCAACTCACTCGCATCCAAAGCTCGCGGCTCAACATAATCGACTAAGCCTTGATAAGTAAAAGCTTGACCTGCAGGTTTGATAGCCGATGGTGCAACTGGCAATGCGCCATTTAATAAGCTCGGGTGCGAGATTCTGCCTACATGCCATAGTTGCAAAACGATTTTTCCGCCTTTTGCATGCACTGTATCAGTCACCTTCTTCCAACCAGCTACTTGCGCATCGGTATAAATACCTGGCAGCATTGGGTAACCATGCGCCATAACAGAAATTGGTGTGGCTTCGGTAATAATGAGCCCTGCGCTAGCACGCTGCTCGTAATAGGTCACATTCATGGCTTGCGGAATGCCGCCCTCACCCGCTCTATTCCTAGTAAGTGGCGCCATTATCATGCGATTTTTTAAAGCGAGTGAACCCAACTTTACTGGGCTAAATAAATCTAATGCCATGTCTGTTCCTTTTCTTATTTGTAGTGGTTTATTGTTTGTTTATTTAATAGGACTTGGTGGTGGCAATTTTACACCTTCTATTAACAAGGTAATTTCAATATCGTTACCTACTGGCGCATCTGGTTTTAGCGGCCAAGCAAAGCCAAAATCACTGGCTTTAAGTGAGGTATGTGCTTCAAATCCAGCCCTGTAACCGCCCCAAGGGTCGCTACCAAAACCAAGCACTTTAAACGGAAAGGTCATTTCTTTGGCAACACCATGCATCGTTAAAATACCCGTCATTACACCCTCGGTATTAGAACTTGCCTCGATTTTTTTGCTAACAAACGTCATTTCGGCAAATTTAGTGGTGTCTAAATACTCAGCCTCTTCTTTGATATTTTTGTCTCGCTTAACATTGCTGCTGTTCACACTCAACATGTTAATTTTCGCCTCTACACTGGAGCTAGCTAAGTTTTTAGCATCAATCATAATTTTGCCTTTAATATCGCTAAACGTACCAGAAGTTTTCGAAGCTACGTGGCGAATGCTCCAGTTGGCGAAACTATGTGAATCATCAATTCTGTAGGCATCCGCCTCTGCAAGAGCAAGGCTAGAAACCAATAGCAGCACGGATCCCAGGACAATGGTGTTTACTGTTTTTTCCATACAAATCTCCTTTAAGTAGCAACCAAATCAAACAACAGTATTTCCGCATTATCAACGGCCTTTATTTGAATCGTCTGTGCGCCATCAAACATAGCCGCATCGCCAGCATTCAGCTGCTTCTGGTCAATTTCCACAGTGCCACTGGCCACTTGTAAATATGCGCTACGGTTTTCTTTAAGAGCGTAGTCCAACGACTTTCGTTCACTTAACTTCGCTGCAAATAATGCCATGTCTTGATGAACAATTAATGAACCTACTTCACCTTTTTCGGAGGCCAACAAACACCATTTATTTTGTTTTTGCGCATCGGTAAAAAACTTATCTTCATAACTTGGCTTTAAGTTTTGCTGATTTGGTAATATCCAAATTTGCAGCAAATGTACGGATTCAGAATCAGAAGCGTTAAACTCGCTGTGGGTGATGCCTGTTCCCGCTGTCATGCGTTGCACATGGCCTTGGCGAATCACTTCGACATTACCAAGGCTATCTTTATGCGCCAAATTCCCCTGTAATATATAGGTGATAATCTCCATGTCAGCATGCGAGTGCATGCCAAACCCTTGCGCTGGCGCAATCACATCTTCGTTAATCACACGTAACACAGAAAACCCCATCCAGTCTGGATCGTAATAATTGGCAAATGAAAATGAGTGATAACTATCTAACCAACCATGGTTGGCGTGACCACGTGCTTGTGAGGTTCTAATTTGCATGAAATTCTCCTTTCAACCGTTATTTGTTAATTGCTTCAATATGCTAATATTAGGCTATAAATGCTTAATTTCAAGGTAAACCTATGACACAAGATCAACTCCCAGGCGAATTTGAACCACTCAACAAAGTTGCGGTTAAGGCCATGCTATGGCTCAATGGTTTTGCGCATATCATCATTGGCTTAGCGCTCGCCATTTCTGTGTTGATGTTCACTTGGCTATTTTTTATTGATGTACGTGAGGCCGCTTATAATCACAATTTGGTACATGGCTTTTTACACGCGCTAGGCACACTCATGTTGCTGTGGTCAATATCTGCGCTTATTTCAGCCGAAATTCGCTATTTAAATGGTAGTAAACTACAAGTAGAAACGTTTGTTGAAGTGGTTTTGGTGCTGTTTTTACGTAGGCTTATCGTCATGCCCGTGCAAGATGCAAGCCCAACTATTGAGGAAATTGCCATGTGGGTAGGTGGTGCATTTGTGCTGGGCTTGATTTATGTATTGGTAAGGTGGTCTGATAATAGACCGCAGCAAAATAGTACTGAAAGATAAATTGCACATTGTCTGATGTAGACTACATGCAGATGGCGCTGGAATTGGCGCACCAAGCCGTAGCCAACGGTGAAGTGCCTGTAGGTGCAATTATCGTTAAAGATGGCGTGGTGATTGGTCGTGGTAGCAACGCACCCATTAGTCTTCGCGACCCTACTGCACATGCAGAAATCAATGCGATGCGTGAAGCAGCTGCTTTTCTGGGTAATTATCGCTTAGTAGATTGTACGATGTATGTGACGCTGGAACCTTGTGCCATGTGCAGTGGAGCGATACAACATGCGCGCATTGCAAAGCTGGTATTTGGCGCCAGCGACCCTAAAACAGGCGCCTGTGGTAGCGTGATTAACTTAATGAGTGAGCCAAAACTGAATCACCACACAGAAGTCGTTAGTGGCGTTTTGGCCGATGAATGCGGCGCTATGCTATCCGCGTTCTTTAAAAAACGTAGACAACAGCCCTAAGAGTCACTCAGTGCATCACGCAGCCAGTATACGGTAAAGCTTGTCTTTTAAACTCAATCTTTGTTTTTTTAGCGTTTCGAATGCTTCATCAATCACAGGGATATTATCTGCTTCAAGACGCAATACCTCATTATTTACGTAAGCGCCAATTTCTCCACCAATTCACTTACTGATAAAAATCTAGTACATTAAAGCTTGAGTTACGCTGAGATTTTATTAATTTGATAAATAAAATGTATAATTACTTTAGCTCGTAAGTTTTGCGTCCCGCAACCGGTCTGTAGAGTCGGAAAATGCCGTGTAAAACTTGCAGCCTTCCTGTGCAGTCAGTATTTATAAAAAGCCGTCGTCTAAACTAATGATTAGAGATTTATTTTGATATAGCCTTTTTCATCTTTTGAGGATTTAGCGAAAAAGCTCATATGTACTCCAAATATTTTTTGCAAAGCTGATGTGCGTTCTTGTAAATCATTTCGCTTAATTGATTTTGCCTCATCTCTAAGCATCAAGTGATAGAAAGCAGACCAATAAGCAGCCGCTCGATCAAAATTTATATTTTTGTAAGGGCCTATTACTGAATAACAACCTGTATTACTCATAAGAGCCGAAGCCAAGCCTTCTTGCATTACTTCGCACGATGAGAAAAAAACTCTTCTATTCTCAATACAGGGCCCCAGCATAGCTCCTAACTCTTTAAATGTTATAAAGTCTAAAGTTAGTTGAATTCCCTTATTACAGCCATGGCATGAAAAATGTAAATATCGATATTGACTATCTTCAAATTGATCAATTACCTCTTCAAGTTCTTGCTTAGTCCGTAAATAAACATAATGCGCAGAAGAGTCACTTAGCCGCAGAACTTCAGATAAAATTTTCCCTTCAAATAACCCATTTTTTTCATCCTCAAATCGCAATGACTCTATGATAAAAACTTTGGGTAGGGATTTTGTAGATTTAGTGTCCATTAATACTATTCTAATAAGTTACGTAAATTAGTTTTAATTTTCGCCGCCATTTCAATTGATTGAAGTCCATGTAAGTTAGCGAGTTTGTTTAGTGCAACGACTACGTTTTCAGGTTTGGCTGGTTGTTCATTAATTGTAGTAAATGGCCCATCTGTCTCAGTAAGGATGCAATTTAAAGGTAATGTGGAAAGAAGCTTTTGACTTTTATCGCCATCAAACATTGTGGCGTTAACGGAAAAATAACAGCCCATTTCCACAGCCCGTCTAGCTTCTGCCAAAGTGCCAGTAAACCAATGCAAGACGACTTTACCCTGTGTGACCGGTAAATAAGCCTCAATATGGTCTAGTACTGCTTTAGCTGATCTTACGCTGTGTACAGAGATTATTTTGTTACCTGCCTTTGCACTACGCTGCAGCACATGTTTAAAGACGTGTTTCTGTAAATCTAAGGACTTGTAAAATCGTGGGCCAGCATCTAATCCTACTTCACCAATATATCTCGTTTCATCAAAATGCAAATCCCAAATATCAAGCTCACTTGCTCGTTGACTGACCAATTGTGGATGCAATCCTAATGCAGCACGTACATACTTGGTTTTTTTTGCAAGCTCATTGTTTCGTTGCCAAGCCTTTGGCGTAGTTGTTACTGCTAGAGTAAATACTCCAGCGGCTTCTGCTTCCTCAACTGCAGCTCCATGGTCTGGATATAGGTCAAGGTGGCAATGAAAATCCACCAAACCCGCTAATGAATCATACATTAACTTGGTTCCGTCTTTACGCCATCTAACAACGCAGCGACTTCCCCTAAACCACGCGAATAAACATTTGCTAAATCGTCGAGTTGATGGAATACATCAGATAGTGGTCCAGGTTTATGGATAAGCAGTTTTGATATATTTGGGTTTTTTCGTAAACGTTCAATTGCATATTGAAAAGAACGAATTTGTACGCCCGTTGAATTTTTAGTATCGAGTGGGTTTGCTTTAAGATCTGCTTGAGTATAAATTGTTGTATCGACACCAGCCCCCCAAGCTGAATCGAGCGAAGCTCTTCTAATCAAACATGGAAGACAATACCCACAATGCTCATTACTATGACCTTTCCAGCGTGCCTTAGCTGGTGATGAGCAAGAAAGAGAATCTGATGCTAGCTTTCTAAGCAACAAATCATTTTTACATGAGGCAACCATGTCGCCTTTTGTTTTGTTCCAATAAGGATTAACAATTTCACCATTTATACCCAATGCATTCAATAAATCGTTCCATCTAGCTATATAGAATGGATGAGTTGTACGAGTGCTATTTGAACCTAACCGAAGAGGGTCTAGCGGAACATTCAGAGCAATTAAGCCATTTTCCGGAACCTTCAAAGTAAAATTTGTACCCAATCCAGTCCCTGCGAACACGCCTAGTGCAAAAAATAAAAATGATCTTCCACGAGTTGTAGATTCTGAGCCGACGTTACTTACAAGTCCATTTTGAAATGAAATCCATGCACGTAGTCGTTCAAAGGGAATTTGGTTGTAATGTTTTTTTAATTGCCCGAAAAGCTGATATTGCGCTGTACTAGTCGCACCCTCACTCGCATGGCTAATTAGTAGAGGGGTTTTTCCATCTTCTAACAAATCGATAACGCCAACAAGACTATCTAGCCCACCAGAGAAAAGACTTAAATCATTAAATACTGGAGGTAATAAAGTATCAGGAGGGTTGGCAATATTATTAAACCTTTCCGGTCTTAATCTAAATTCAATTTTCCAAAGGTCCCCAGTGAGAAAATTTAAAGCACGTTCTAGCGTCTCATTAGCTGATTGCCACAGTACAGGATTGCTAACTGGAACAACGAGTCTAATTTCGCGTGTCCATGAATCCTGTGATTGTTCTGCTCTTGAGATTCTAGTATCAGCTGCGTAAACTAGCGCTGCAACAACTAATAAATCTACACTCACCTCTGATGGAAAAATATTTAATATTTTGAGGTCAGTTAAAGCTCCGCCAATACCATGGTTTAAATATTGATTTGCGGCCACTAAATCTATATCTGTTGCCTGTTCATCGGAAGATTTTGGGATAACTATTTGATCGTCAGGGCCATAACGCCCTATTATTAGTTGCCTATTCATTGATTAGCCTCCGTGTCACCAAGCACTTGAAGTATTCCAAATGCACGCTCATAAACAGAATCTACAAACACCAGTACTTGGTTTTGGGATAAGACTTTTGTTTCTTCGAGAGCTTTTGCTAAAGCATCACTCACTGCATTACGAATAAAGTCACGTAGCTGCATTTGAAGTGTAATCGCCGCTTGGGCATTAGCAGGCATGATGACGGCTTTTGTTCCAATATCATTACATAGTCGCGCTTCAATAGCATTAGTAGCAAACATTTCGAATACAGTTTGTATCTGTTCGGGAGTAAGCGCATTTAAATCCGTAAATCCCTGATTTGTCAGCTCTATCATTGATTCAATAAAGGCTTCACGTGCAATACCTTCATCTACAGTGCCTCCATCAGGACAAATATGATCTACTAATCCAAGAAACACTTCATTGATTGGGCGGTCGGCTAAAGACTCTAAATTTAGTTGTCGTAAAGTCTCACTTACACCGTTTGCTTGAACGCTTGATAGAAAACTATATAGTGCCGCACCTGCTTGCCGAGATGCTCCCATTCTTATTGCTGCTTGCCGTGCACCTCCAGACGATTTAGAAACGTACCCAGAAATTGCTCTACCTAAACTAGCTTTATCAGTACCGCCTGAGCGTGCAAATTTTGTTAAATTGGTTCTTACACTTCCAAATCGGTTTGGATTAGCTGGAAGCACTAAAGCAGGTCGATCTTCTGGAGCTTGAGGAATGCCTCCTGGGGGCACTTCCTCTGGTGAGTTAGTGGGAGAAGGTGCTGCGGTATCTGGCTCAAGCCATGACGGTATGAGAGGTGTGCTACCACCTGGCCCTGAATAAGCTGTTGACGTCCCCATCAATTTCCCCCTTTATTTTCGAGTAGCAATTTCACTTGCTGCAACTGCTTTAAGACTCGGGTTGTTATCAACTTTTGCCCACTGGGTTATTAAATTATTTAATCTGGTTACTGCAGTCTGCTCTTTTACGATGCTGTACCAGCCACCAACTACCCAGCTACCGCATTTTGTACTAGGAAGACCCTCTAAAAAATCAAGTAATTGATTTTGTAAGCTTGGCTGTGCTTTTACTAGAACAATCATACCGTCAATACCCACGGGACGAGTTTTGAATTCATCTCCACTGATAATTTTAGACCTGACAGCCTCAAACAACTTTTCAGCTTCAGGTATAGCAAGTTGTTTCAAATCAGTTTCCATAGCTTGAACAGATAGTTTCGCTTCAAAAAGTTTTTCAGCAATTGTGCTTAAGTGCCCAAGTGCTGTTGCTGGACCAAAGTAGTCTTTTTTATCTTTGGTAACGAAGAGGTAAGGACGAAGATCAATATCTGCTAGCGAAGGTTGAACATGTGCCCAAGACAAAACCAAAGGTGAAGATTTCCACGTTGAAAGCAGGGTACTTTCAACAACATTTTCTAAAGGTTCGTTCGGTTTAGATTTTTTATTATCAGAAATATCTTCTATAGCTATATCTGAGGCAATAATTTTATCTAATGCGGCTAAGTCAATGCATTTTCCTTGTGAATTACTAACAGCATTAGTTGCTATTTGTTCAAACAAACTAGGGATAAACCGTTCGGCCAACATCAATTTAGCTAATACTGGCAGCTTAATCTCATCACCAAAACCTCTGGCATTAGCAGTATGTTGACGAAGTAGCAAGGTATTGAGAAAGCGTTTTATTTGTCTAGGATTACCATTTGATCCACTGGCAAGAATAGGCCCAATTTGATCGCTAAGTATTAAAGCACTTCTTGCTTGCTCAGCTTTTGCTCCTAGTGCTTTATTGAAAGTGGCTGCATCTATAGACGTACTTTCCCAAGGGCGTTTCAACTTCTCACGCGCCGCCCTAATTAATTCTATATAGGCATCATCGTTCTCGCCTAATGTGCCACCAGTTAATAGTAATGTTACATAAATTCGCGTTTCAGTTTCGCCCAACGCAGGTATACGGATAGGCACTTGAATAAGTTTTTCCAAGTAATTTCTAGCATAATCTCGTGGTCCTGTAGTCTCAGGCAAGTCAGGGAAATGTTTGCGAACGGCATATTCAATCATCGCTTCATCTGCTGCTACGACGAATGCTGTGCGGGATGTAAATACAAACAACCTAACCGCTTCAAGTGTTTCGATTGCGGTATCTGGCAAGCAACGATCCAAATCATCGATCAATACAACTAATTGCTTAATTCCAGCATCATCTAAAAGCTTATCAAACGCTTTGCGAAAAGCTTCCACTTCCTCAGGGACGTTTTTTGAATCAACATCTTTTAGGACAGATTTAACGGCTGTAACTGCTGCATTAACATTTTCCTGACTTGCCTGAGACTACAGGACCACGAGATTATGCTAGAAATTACTTGGAAAAACTTATTCAAGTGCCTATCCGTATACCTGCGTTGGGCGAAACTGAAACGCGAATTTATGTAACATT
>JANYCB010000092.1 GCA_025360485.1 Methylotenera sp.
ATTTTTGTTTGTGTGTCTGCAACGCGCCAATAACGCGCGGGGCCGCCTGTCGTTTCGGTACTAGGCAGTAAGTTGAATTGAGATTCCAGCAGTTTTAGCGTGTCAGCATTGCTTACAAAAGTGCTTACCCTTGCGTGATCAACTTCGCCCAGCGGCATTTCTTCAATAAAGCTGATGTCGATCTTTTTGTCGATGGCAAACTGTACCAAATCCGCTGCTTCATCATCGTTGCTGCCGCGCATTAACACAGTGTTTAATTTAATGCCTTCAAACCCCGCATGGATGCTGGCTTGCAGGCCTGCTAATACTTTACTTAAATCGCCCGTTCTGGTGATTTTTTTAAAGCGTTCTGGCTTTAAGCTGTCGATTGAAATATTGATACGTTTAACCCCAGCTTTTTTAAGCGCCGCTGCTTGGCTTTCTAATTGGCTGCCATTGGTGGTGACTACTAACTCATTTAAGCCTTTTAGTTTGCCAATTTCTTCAAACAACCAAAGTGCATTTTTGCGCACCAGCGGCTCACCACCTGTGATGCGCACTTTGGTCACACCCAGCTGCACAAACACTTTCACAAGTCTTGCACATTCTTCTAGGCTTAATACTTCATCGCGAGGTAGAAATGTCATATCTTCAGACATACAATACACGCAACGGAAATCGCAGCGATCGGTAATCGATAGCCGAATGTAGTCTACCTTGCGGCCAAGTTGGTCAATTAAGCTGGGTAAATCCATGTTTTTAAAATGGTTAAGAATGTTGAATAAGCCTATATTCTAAGCCCTTTTTGGGCTTTAACAAGCATGTAATTAGGTATAATATGTTCGATTGATACTTTAAGTTAAATTATCGCTGGAGACATTTGTGGCAATCGCATTATCCGAGCAACAATTAACAAAAATTCGCGCGCATATTGAGGCGCACAAAACCATGCCTGGCGCGCTGCTGCCCTTGCTGCATGCGATACAGGACGATATTGGCTGGATTTCAGAAGAAGTTTACTTGCCAATATCCAAAGCGCTAGCATTATCTGTAGCCGAGTTGCATGGCGTGGTGACTTTTTATCACCATTTTCGCCGTCACCCCGCTGGCAAACATGTTTTGCAAATTTGCCGTGCAGAATCTTGCCAAGCCATGGGCTCGGAAAAGCTAGAAGCGCATATCAAATCTACACTGGGTATTGATTATCACGAAACGACCAAAGATGGCGCAATTACATTAGAGCCGATTTATTGCTTGGGCAATTGTGCTTGCTCGCCCGCGGTGATGATGGGTGATGAAGTGTATGGCCGCATGGATGCGACAAAAGTTGCTGAATTGATTAGCGAAGCGAGGGTAACATGATTAAAGTTTATGTGCCTCGCGATTCCAGTGCGCTAAGTTTGGGCGCAGACCGCACAGCTAAAGCGATAGCCGCGGAGGCAGCAAAACGTGGTATTAAAATTGAGTTGATACGCAACGGCTCGCGTGGTTTGTTTTGGCTTGAGCCGTTTGTAGAGATTGAAACGGCAAAAGGCCGTATGGCTTACGCACCAGTGCAGCCAAAAGACGTAGCTAGTTTGTTTGATGCGGACTTTTTACATGGCGGAACGCACACGCTAAATTTAGGTTTAACTGAAAATATTGAATGGCTTAAAAAGCAACAGCGCCTGACTTTCGCACGTGTCGGTATTACTGACCCCGTTTCGCTGGATGATTACTTGGCACACGACGGCTATAAAGGCCTGAAAAATGCACTTAAATTAACAGGTGCAGAGATTGTAAAAGTGGTGACGGATTCTGGCTTGCGCGGCCGAGGCGGTGCGGCTTTCCCGACAGGTATCAAATGGAACACGGTGTTAGGTTGCAAATCTGAGCAAAAATACATCGTTTGCAACGCGGATGAAGGCGATTCTGGCACTTACTCCGACCGCATGATTATGGAAGATGACCCGTTCGTGCTGATAGAAGGCATGACCATCGCGGGTATCGCGGTAGGCGCAACACAAGGGTATATTTATTTGCGTAGTGAGTACCCGCATGCGCTGAAAACCTTAAATGAAGCAATAATGAAGGCAGAAAAAGCGGGTTATTTAGGCGAAAAAATCTGCGGTACAACTCACACTTTTAAATTAGAAGTTCGCCGTGCGGCGGGAGCTTATATTTGTGGTGAAGAAACTTCGCTATTGGAAAGTTTAGAAGGCAGACGTGGCCAAGTACGCTTTAAACCGCCATTGCCGGCTATTGAAGGTTTGTTTGGTAAACCAACGGTCGTTAACAATGTCATAAGCTTAGCAACGGTGCCGATTATTTTAGATAAAGGCGCGCAATTTTATGCGGATTACGGTATAGGGCGCTCACGCGGCACTTTACCAATTCAGTTGGCGGGCAATTTAAAGCAAACTGGCTTGGTTGAATTGGCATTTGGAGCGACTTTGCGCGAATTGTTATATGACTTTGGAGGCGGTTCGGCGACAGGTAAGCCAATACGCGCGGTGCAAGTGGGCGGACCGCTGGGCGCATTTTTGCCTGAAAGCCAATTTGATACGCCGCTGGATTATGAAGAATTTAGCAAGATTTGGGCGGTCTTAGGTCATGGAGGTATTGTTGTGTTTGATGATACGGTAGATATGGCGAAAATGGCGCGTTATGCATTTGAGTTTTGTGCGATTGAGAGTTGTGGTAAATGTACGCCTTGCCGCATAGGCTCTACACGCGGTGTGGAAGTGATTGATAAAATCACTGCTAGCAAGGCCTCGGGTAAAGATCATGAGAAGAATATTCAATTAGTAAGAGATTTATCCGATACTATGTTTAATGGCTCGCTATGTGCGCTGGGCGGAATGACGCCGTACCCGGTGTTAAGCGCGATAAATCATTTTGGTGAAGACTTCGGTTTAGAAAACAAAGGTCTTGAAAAAATTAAGGAAGTTGCTGCTTAAGTGGCATTGGAGTGAATCATGGACGACATTAAATATTCAACACATTCACATTCGGTAAATACCTATGACCCGAAAAAAGACTACGGAACACCAAAGTCTATAGCAGAAAAAAACGTAACGCTTGATATTGATGGCGTGACAGTTAGTGTGCCAGAAGGCACGTCAATTATGCACGCGGCGCAATTATCGGGTGTCTCAGTGCCTAAGTTATGCGCGACAGATAGTTTGGAACCTTTCGGTTCTTGCCGACTATGTTTGGTGGAGATTGAAGGCCGTCGTGGTTATCCCGCCTCATGCACTACGCCAGTGGCTGAAGGCATTAAAGTTCATACACAAACCAGTAAGTTAGCTGATGTGCGCCGAGGTGTGATGGAGCTGTATATTTCAGACCATCCATTAGATTGCCTCACTTGCGCCGCTAATGGCGATTGTGAGCTGCAAGATATGGCAGGCGCAGTGGGCTTGCGTGACGTGCGTTACGGTTACGAAGGTGAAAATCACCTGAAGCAAGAAAAAGACGAATCAAATCCTTATTTTACCTTTGACCCAAGCAAATGCATTGTGTGTAGCCGTTGTGTGCGCGCCTGCGAAGAAACGCAAGGCACCTTTGCGCTGACCATTGAAGGGCGTGGTTTTGGTAGCAAAGTATCTGCGGGCAATGCCAGTTTTATGGATTCAGAATGTGTGTCGTGCGGTGCCTGCGTACAAGCTTGCCCAACCGCGACTTTGATGGAAAAAACCGTGATTGACGCGGGTACGCCAGAACATTCAGTCACCACCACTTGCGCCTATTGTGGTGTGGGTTGCAGCTTTAATGCCGAAATGAAGGGTCAGGAAGTGGTGCGTATGACGCCCAATAAAGACGGCGGTGCAAATCATGGACACTCTTGCGTAAAAGGCCGCTTTGCTTGGGGTTACGCCACACATAAAGATCGCATTACCACGCCAATGATTCGTAAAAATATTACTGATCCTTGGCAAGAAGTCAGCTGGGATGAGGCGATTAACTATGCTGCCAGCGAAATAAAACGCATTGAAGCCAAATACGGCAAAGACGCCATGGGTGGGATTACGTCATCTCGCTGCACTAACGAAGAAGTGTATGTGACGCAAAAATTAGTGCGTGCAGTGTTTGGCACCAACAATGTGGATACTTGTGCTCGCGTGTGCCACAGTCCAACTGGCTACGGTTTAAAACAAACCATTGGTGAATCTGCTGGTACGCAAACATTTGATTCTGTCATGAAATCTGACGTGATTTTGATTATTGGCGCTAACCCGACCAATGGTCACCCTGTATTTGCATCGCAGATGAAGCGCCGTTTGCGTGAAGGCGCGAAGTTGATTATTGCCGATCCACGTGCGATTGATTTGGTTGAAAATTCACCGCATGTACGTGCTGATTATCACCTAAATTTACGTCCAGGTACCAATGTAGCGCTGATTTCAGCGCTGGCGCATGTGGTGGTGACTGAAGGTTTAGTGAAAGAAGATTTTGTGCGTGAACGTTGCGAGTGGGATTCGTTTGTGGTTTGGCGCGATTTTGTGGCAAAACCAGAAAACTCACCAGAAGCGCTTGAAAGCGCATTGGGTGTAAAAGCCGAAATTATGCGCGCAGCCGCAAGAATGTTCGCCACTGGCGGCAATGGTGCGATTTATTATGGCTTGGGTGTGACCGAACACAGTCAAGGCTCAACCATGGTCATGGGAATTGCCAACTTAGCGATGGCCACAGGTAATGTGGGTCGCGAAGGCGTAGGTATCAACCCATTGCGTGGCCAAAATAACGTGCAAGGATCTTGCGATATGGGCAGTATGCCGCATGAATATCCAGGTTATAGACACGTATCAGATCCTGCTGCAAAGGCTTTATTTGAAGCAGCATGGGGCAGGCCATTAAGTGTTGAGCCAGGCTTGCGCATTCCGAATATGCTAGATCTTGCAGGCGAAGGCCGCTTTAAAGCGCTGTATTGCGTAGGCGAAGATATTGCGCAATCCGATCCAAATACCCAGCACGTCACACACGCGCTGGAAAGTATGGAATGCGTGATTGTGCAGGATTTGTTCTTAAACGAAACCGCGATGTACGCACATGTGTTCTTCCCTGGCGCGTCATTTTTAGAAAAAAGTGGCACGTTTACCAATGCGGAACGTCGTATTTCGCCTGTACGCCGTGTGATGTCGCCCAAAAATGGTATGGAAGATTGGGAGATTACGGCCAAACTTTCTAAAGCGCTGGGTTATGAGATGAGTTATGCGCATGCGAGCGAAATTATGGACGAAATCGCCGCGCTGACACCGACCTTCAAAGGCGTCAGTTTTAAAAAATTAGACGAACTGGGCAGCATACAATGGCCATGCAACGACGAAGCGCCAACTGGAACTCCCACCATGCATATTGATGAATTTGTGCGTGGTAAAGGCAAATTTTTCGTGACGCAATATGTGCCAACCACAGAAAAAGTGAATGCGAAATATCCGTTGATATTGACGACTGGTCGTATTCTGTCGCAATACAACGTGGGTGCACAAACGCGTCGTACCAAAAATGTGGAATGGCATTCTGAAGATATTGTAGAGATTCATCCGCATGACGCGGAAGAGCGCGGCGTTAAGGAAGGCGACTGGATTGGCATTAGCAGTCGCGCAGGCGAGACCGTGTTGCGTGCAACACTAACTGAGCGCGTACAACCAGGCGTGATTTATACGACATTCCATCATCCTGAATCAGGCGCGAATGTGATTACCACTGACAATAGCGACTGGGCGACCAATTGCCCTGAGTTTAAAGTTACTGCGGTGCAAGTAACGCGCGTGCATCAGCTATCGGATTGGCAAAAACATTACAAAACATTTAGTGATGCGCAAATTGCCTTTGCGAATAATAAATTGAGCAAAAAAACGCAACAACCAGCTTAAATTTTGACTAAAGCCAATTATATCGTCGCCGATGCGGGGTTTAGCGAAGTCAGCGTGACCCGTTGGCGTGATGGCGTAATAACGGAGGCAAAAGATAAAATTGCCGAAGAAACTCCTATATCATTGATTTATAACGGAATTTCACACGCAGTGATGTTAGCTACGCCACAAGATTTAGAAGACTTTGCACTAGGATTTTCGTTAAGCGAAGGTATTTTGCAAGATAAAAGTGAGCTTTATGACATAGAAATTGTAGTGCAAGAACAAGGTATAGAATTACGTTTAGACGTGGCGACCGAGTGTTTTGTAAAGCTGAAAGAAAAACGGCGTAATTTGGTTGGCAGAACAGGTTGTGGATTGTGCGGCGCGGAAAGTCTAGAGCAAGCGCTAAGATTGCCCAATATTGGTGAAAGTGCTGCCCTGCAGGCCAATACCCTTGAGGCTCACAGGGCATCTGTTAGCACAATTAAAGCAAGCAATATTCAAGCGGCTTTTCGTGATATACAGACCAAACAAAGGTTGCAGCAAGTAACGGGTGCCACGCATGCCTGTGCTTGGGTGAATGCAGATGGCGAAGTGCAATTGCTACGTGAAGATGTAGGGCGGCATAATGCGATGGATAAATTGATGGGTGCGCTGGCAAAGCAGCCTGCACATGAAAATGGGTTTGTGCTCACATCAAGCCGGGCAAGTGTAGAAATGGTGCAAAAGGTGGCGGTTGCTGGCTATCAAATTTTGGCTGCAATATCTGCGCCTACAGGGCTAGCGGTGCGTATTGCTGAGACTTATGGCGTAACATTGGTGGGGTTTTTGCGTGAAAATAAGTTTGTGATTTACACGCATGCAGAACGAATTGAAACTTAAAAATTATAATTAAATAAAAAATATGCAAACTGAAACACTAATCAAAATGGCAAACCAAATTGGCGATTTTTTTGAGGCTGAGCCTGACAAAGCCCAGGCGCAAAAAGATATTGCCAATCACCTCAACCGTTTTTGGACTAAAGACATGCGTAACCAAATTGCTAAGTACGCTAAAGAAAAACAAGGTGCTGGCTTGCATGCACAAGTGATTTCGGCAATTTCCGCATATTTAAAGGCTTAGTTATTTGTCTAGCATTAAAATTAAAATTCAGTTGGTCGCTAATGACAATATCGCAATGGGCCCAGGCAAGGCGGATTTACTAGAGGCCATTCAACAAAAAGGCTCAATTTCTGCTGCGGCACTTAGTATGGAGATGTCGTATAAACGTGCTTGGGATTTAGTGAGCATTATGAATAAAAGTTTTAAGCAAGCGATTATAGCTACCGCAGTTGGCGGTGACAAAGGTGGTGGCGCACAGGTAACAGAATTTGGGTTACAGATATTAGCCCAGTATCGTGCGATAGAAGCCAAAGCTAATCTGGCAGTTGAGGGAGAAACTAAAGCATTGATGCGGATGTTGATAGATTGTTAATATAATTTTTCATCGGTAAATAAAAATCACGTTATGTTTATATGAATATAACGTGATTTTTTTGAACTTTCATTATATATTTATAAATATAGCGATTTTCTTTAAATTAGATATTTAGAAGGCATGCAGAATGAACTTACCCCTACATTTTAAGTATAAAATTTTAACTATTACGATAGCTTCAGCGTTTTCAATGAGTGTTCAAGCAGACGAGAACGATCTAAGTGAACAGATTAAAAAGTTGCAGCAAATGGTAGAGAAATTGCAGCAACAGCGCGCAGAGCAAGATAAGCAGATGGAACTTTTGACGAAGGAATTGGTTGGAATTGAAAACCAAGTGAGTCAATCCAAGATTGTAAAATCAGAAGAAAAAGGCAGTAGCAAAGGCTCACCTATCTATGGTGGCTATAAGGACGGCCTTGTATTTGAAGATGGTACAGGTAATTGGGGCTTACAGATTAATGGCCGACTTCAGGCTGACTACCGTAGCATTGACCCGCATGAGTGGAAAAATGACACATTTGATATTCGTCGCGCTAGATTTGGCGCTACCTTTTCATTTTTAAAGGACTTTGCGGTAAGAGTTGAAGGAGAATATTCAAATACTAATGACGGAAGTAAAGGTACAACTGCATTAACTTATGGCTATTTGGATTACAAACACTTCCCTGGTGCCAAGTTAAGAATAGGTCAGTTTAAACCCATATTCGGATTAGAACGTGGCGAAAGTACGAACTTTACTGACTTTCAGGAGTTATCACTGGCGACTGCTACAGGCGCCTCATTTAACTCCACCTATGACCGAGGCATTATGTTGTTTGGTTCTCCTCTCAAAGGAACTTATTACAATCTAGAGTATGTGAATGGCAGCGGACAAAATAATGACGCTATGCAAAATGGCAAGGATGTCATTGGTCGTGCCGCAGTGAATATTGCTGACTTAGCAGGATGGCAAAAGTCTGTAGTCCATTTTGGGATTTCTGGAAGTGAAAACACCGTTCAAAAATCTAGCGCAGCCGCCACAGGTAATGTTCCAACATTATCAGCCTATACCGAAGCCAATGGTATTACCTCAAACACCATAGCTTACACCAATACAACTGCTACTCAATTTTTCTCAACAACGGCATTTAATAGTGCGTCCGTAGATAAAAATAGGCTAGGCTTTGAAACGGCGCTAACATATGGCCCAGTAAAGCTACAGGGTGAATATATCAACACCAATTTTTCTGGCCACACGCTAAACGGTCAAAATGTTGATAAGGACATTAGCACTTGGTACACAAGCTTAACCTGGTTGCTGACAGGTGAAAATTATTCAGATTCTTACAAAGATGCCATGTTTGGTAGGATTATCCCAAAGAATAATTTTGCATTTGGTCAAGATGGGCTTGGGGCTATAGAGCTAGGATTGCGATATAGTAGCTTTGATGCATCGGATTTCAATACCGTTGCTAAAGGTTGTATCCTTGGAAGTGGATGTCTAACATCAACATCTTTCACGAATCAGGCTGATGCATGGACTGCTGGTGCCAAATGGATATTGAATCCTAATGCACGCATATTGCTTAATTATATTTATACCAGTTTTGATACGCCAATTACAATTAATGGTTTAACCAGTGATAAAGAAAAGGCAGTTACTTTGCGTGCTCAGTATGATTTTTAATATCACAATTCAGCTAAAATTTATAACCAGAATTTAGGAAATATTATGCAAGCAAATAAAATTAATTTCAGTAAACTATGTTCCAGCTTAATTTCGACATTTTTTTATTTAAATTCAACGTGTTACGCGGATGAGCAAAAAATAACGGTGTTTGCGGCAGCTAGCCTGACGGAGGCGGTGACGCAAGTCGTGACTGATTATGAAAAAGAAAAATCCGTACAAATTCAGACCTCATTTGCTTCTTCTTCTACATTGGCCAAACAAATAGAAAACGGCGCACCGGCCGAAATTTTTATCGCCGCAGATAACAAATGGATGGATTATTTGCAAGAAAAAAACTTACTGAAACCAGCGAACAGGGTAGCCTTGCTAGGCAACCATTTGGTGTTGATTACGCCGAAAGATAAAGCTTTTAAGGTCGAAATGAACAAAGATTTTAACTTTGCCAACGCATTTTATGGCAAATTATGCACTGGTGAAACGGAGTCTGTCCCGGTGGGTATTTATGCCAAGCAAAGTCTGAAAAGCCTCAGCTGGTGGGATACTATTAAAACTCGCATTGTTGGCACGCAAGATGTGCGTGCTGCTTTGGCTTTTGTAGCACGCGGGGAGTGCGATGCTGGCATTGTGTATGAAACCGATGCCAAGTTATCAAACAAAGTAGAAAACATCGCCACATTTCCAGAAACAAGTCACGAACCCATCGTTTATCCGCTGGCTTTGGTAAAAAACGCAAGTGCGCAAGCCGCAGATTTTTATGATTATTTGCAATCGGCAAAGGCGAAGGCGGTATTTACAAAGTACGGGTTTAGCATAAATACGCCATAAGCATTACACTATTGGCATGTTAGAAATTTTGCACTTCACGCCATCAGAGTTGGCTGTATTAGGCTTGTCGTTAAAAGTGGCGCTGATGTGCGTGGCGCTGATTCTTATCCCTGCAACAGCAACTGCTTGGCTGCTAGCGCGCAAGTCATTTTTCGGCAAATCTCTGTTAGATAGCATCATTCACTTGCCCTTGGTGTTGCCGCCAGTGGTACCTGGATTTTTGTTGTTGTTATTGCTGGGAAATCAGGGCTTAATCGGCAAATATTTACACACTTATTTTGGTTTTAGTTTAGCGTTTACTTGGAAAGGCGCGGCGGTGGCTTCGGCTGTCATGGCATTTCCACTCATGGTGCGCTCTTGTAGGCTGGCATTCTCGCAAATTGATCGCGAGCTGGAGTTAGCAGCCCAGTCATTAGGCGCGCACCCGCTGGATGTATTTTTTAGTGTGACGTTGCCGTTGGCGTTGCCGGGCGTGATTACTGGGTTGGTGCTGGCGTTTAGCCGTAGCTTGGGCGAGTTCGGCGCCACAATTACTTTTGTGGGCAATATTGAAAATGAAACACGCACTTTGCCTTTGGCGATATACAGTTATACGCAGACGCCCAATGGTGATTTGCCCGCAATGCGGCTGGTCGTTTTAAGTATGCTACTGGCGATTACGGCGTTAATGATAAGTGATAGGCTGGAACGCAAAGCCCATCAGCGTATCGGCCGTTATCATGATTAGTTTTGCAACGTTTAAGCAATAAAAACAGCCGTAGTTGCTTTTTTATTATCCGCTTAAACGTGTTGATATAACCTAAAACTTTCGCGTCGTTCTGCAACGCGCTGGCCGTTCCAAATCAACTTCCAGTCAGATCCTGGTTCTATTTTTTTACTATTTCTTTCATCTTGCATCAAGTATAAATCGCAGCTAAGCACGCCTTCTGTTTCCCCCGTTTGCACTTTTACGTTAGCAAAATAATGCAATAAATCACGCTGCGCCATCCCAAGGTGGTTGCTGCTAATGCAGGCGAATTTTTTAGGTAATGCCTGTTTTAAACTGGTAAATACATCGTGATAGCTGCGTGCAGAGTCAATCATGGGTAACCAAAGTGTCATCAACAGCGTCCAAACGCAGGTCATGCCAATCGCCCAATTGGTAGCACTAGAGCGGCTTGAGTGTTGTGAACGTAAAATTGCAAGTAGCCAAATAAGCGAGATGGCAAGTGCTAACGCAAAAGCAATGATGTTGAAATTGAGTGTTTGTAACCCAGACAAAAATACCATGCGAGCTTTGATTTTAGCGGGGCTGCCCGTCATCATGGCTAACCAACCTAACCATATTAACCCGCACATTAGGCTAAATAAAATAAGCCCAAACCAATTTAAAGCGCCAGATGTACCACGTTTAAGCGTTTCGATACTGCCGCCAGCCAAGGCTGTTAGCGGAACTAACAATGGTAAAGCAAATATTTCATTTTCGTAACCTAAGCCAATTAAAATCCAAGCCACAACAAAAAAAGTAATAATGAGTTGAAATCTTGGTTTGTTTGTTAATTGGCTTCGGTAGCGCCATAAGCCCCATGCGGCAAGTGGTAATGCAGGCCACGCATACCATAACAAGGTTTTAAGAAAATACAAATGATTACTGTGTTTGAATTGAAAGATTGATAACGCCCACCAATGGTTAAAGGACTCGGCGTAAAAGTAGTGGCATAACAATGGCCAGCCCAATAATAAGGGGCTGGCAAATACTAGCGACAATCCTAATACGCTAGCGTAATTTTTACTTCGCCAAAACCCAAATAAGCTAGGCAATGCAAAGCAAGTTGCCAAAATAATTGCTAGAGGTTGTAACCCTGTAGATAAAAAGCTCACCCCCATACCAAGACCAAGCAATAAGCTTGCTCTGTAGGGTCGTCTTTTTGATAAGGCAAGCGCATAAAAAGCAGTAGCAATACCAGTTAACGATGATACTGCTGGCGTCAAAGTGTGAGCGCTTAATACTAGGCCTAGTGAGCCAATGAAAACAAAGGTAGTTTGTCGCCCAAAGCCTTTACCCCAAAGTTCACGGCCCGTCATGCCTATCATTAGCAGTGTGATAATCATCCACAAGCCCGTTGCAATTCGGGCGGCGTCGTGTAATGGCAATATATTTGGCGCTAAAGGGCTAAGCAATTTACCAACAGCAGCCGCACTTAAATAATACAAGGGTGGATTGATGATTGCATTGTTGCTGGCGGAGGTAGGTGCAAGCCAATTACCAGTATCAATGATGGTTTTGATGGTGCTGATAGCATGGGATTCAAATGGCTTCCACGGAGCATGGCCAATTAAGCCCAAGCATATCCAAACTGCGCATAATATAAGCAGCAGATGTGTTTTAGCACGCTCGCCCACTTTTGCGCGGGGAGTAGACATGTTGCCTTGCCAGTCGTGGTCGAGATCGAAACGCATTTGTGTCAAAAATATTAAATTAATAGAAGTTTAGCATTGTGTGGGAGTAAAAATTAAAAAAGGCAGCGATGCTGCCTTTTTTGTCAAAAATCGACAGAAATGTATAAACTTACATGCCGTATTTTTGTTTGAATTTTTCAACACGACCAGCCGTGTCTAATATTTTTTGCTTACCCGTATAAAAAGGGTGACAGAGTGAGCACACTTCAATACTCATGTCGCGGCCATGTGTAGAGCGCGTTTTGAACTTGTTACCACAACTACAGGTAACGTTTATTTCTGGATAGTTTGGATGAATTTCAGCTTTCATGCTTTTCTTTCTTTAGTAAGCAGTTGCAGTAAGGCGAGCATTATGAATTAAAACTGACAATATAGCAATAATCTACTGACATCCCTCCAGAATAATTATATAAATAATTATACGCAATCTGTCACACAGATTAGTCTTTCAGCAAGGCTTTGCAGTTTTGGGGACACGAATTTTTTAACTTGAACTCCCGTTTCTGCAATGGCCATTAACTCTTCAACTGCAGCTCTATAGCCGCGCTCAAAGACCCAGTATTGGCACTCATATAAATTTACATTGTCATGCACTTCATCGCATAGGCCTTGGAATGCCTCCATACATGCATTTCTATCAGTAAGTTTTATTTTATTTCCCAACTGGTTTTTACAATTTTTATTGTTTTTAAGGTTTACAAATTAGTTAACGACACTTATTACATTAACTTAAATAGGGGTTTGTTTTAGGGATACAACACTAAACTTCAAATGAAAATATTGGCATGAAAAATACTGATTTTCAATTACAAGATTTTCTAATCTAAAACAATAATAAAATGTTAAACAGTAATGAATGATGAAAATTACTGAGAATAGTGCTGCAATGGAAGCATTTAATGACTTATGTGATGAGCTTGAAAATTCTGAGTTGGCTGGCGCGGAAGAATGCCAGTATTGGGTATTTGAGCGGGATTATCGTGCTGCTGTGCAAGAATTTTTAGAAATAATGGAAACTGGTAAGCAATACAAAAAATTTACATCCCAAAACTACAAGCAATTGCCGAAAAGTTAATCGCCTGATTCAAGCTGTAGAACCTAGCAAGCTTATATCGAGGGTTTATTTAACCTCGGCGCATGCTGTCAAAAAAGTCAGCATTATTTTTGGTGGCTTTGATTTTATCAAGCAAGAATTCCATCGCTTCTAAATCATCCATTGGGTAAAGCAATTTGCGGAGTACCCATATTTTTTGTAGCACATCTTTTTCGATGAGTAATTCTTCTTTACGTGTTCCAGATTTATTGACGTTAATCGCAGGATAGAGACGTTTTTCAGCCATGCGGCGGTCTAGATGAATCTCCATATTGCCAGTACCTTTAAACTCTTCGTAAATCACATCATCCATACGCGAGCCAGTATCTACAAGGGCTGTAGCGATGATGGTCAGTGAGCCACCTTCTTCAATATTGCGCGCAGCGCCAAAGAATCTTTTTGGTTTTTGTAGTGCGTTAGCATCTACGCCGCCAGTAAGCACTTTGCCAGAGGAAGGAATTACCGTATTGTAAGCACGCGCAAGTCGAGTGATGGAATCCAATAAAATCACCACATCTTTTTTGTGCTCAACTAAGCGTTTGGCTTTTTCCAGCACCATTTCGGCTACTTGAACGTGGCGCGTTGCAGGCTCATCAAAGGTCGAGGCGACGACTTCGCCTTTGACTGAACGCGTCATTTCAGTGACTTCTTCTGGGCGCTCGTCGATTAATAATACAATTAAAATTACATCTGGATGATTGGCAGTAATGGCATGTGCAATATTTTGCATCATCACTGTTTTACCGCTTTTGGGGCTGGCAACCAGCAATCCACGTTGACCACGACCAATCGGCGCAATCATATCAATGACGCGGCTGGTGATGTTTTCTTCGCCACGAATGTCACGCTCTAGTGTGAGCGGAATGGTTGGGAAAAGCGGCGTTAAGTTTTCAAATAAAATTTTATGTTTGGTGTTTTCTGGCGCTTCACCATTGACCATCTCCACTTTAACTAAGGCAAAGTAGCGTTCACCATCTTTAGGGATGCGAATCTCGCCTTGAATTGAATCACCAGTGTGTAAGTTAAAACGTCGAATTTGTGAGGGAGACACATAAATATCATCTGGCCCCGCCAAATATGAGGTGTCAGGGGAGCGCAAGAAGCCAAAGCCATCTTGTAACACTTCTAGTGTACCGTCGCCAAAAATACTATCACCTTTTTTGGCTTTGTGTTTCAAAATGGCAAAAATCAAATCTTGCTTGCGCATGCGGCTAGCATTTTCGATTTCGTCGGCAATAGCCATTTCTACCAATTCGGTTACAGGAAGAAGCTTAAGGTCGGATAGGTGCATGTGAAGACTCGCTAGAAGGGTGCTAAATTAGGGAACTGCTAAAGAAAAGTAAAGGGTTTAAAAAGCTGACTTCAACATATGAAGCCAGTCCAAGTAAGTTTAAATATTACTATCAATAAATGCTGTTAATTGAGACTTAGATAAAGCGCCAACCTTAGTAGCTTCTACATTACCATTTTTAAATAACATTAAGGTTGGAATGCCACGAATACCATATTTTGGCGGTGTTTGTTGGTTGTCATCAATGTTTAGTTTAGCTACTTTTAAGCGGCCTGCGTATTCTTTTGAAATATCATCTAAAATTGGCGCAATCATTTTGCAGGGGCCGCACCATTCCGCCCAATAGTCTACTAAAACAGGCAGTGGGGATTGCAGCACTTCTTGCTCAAATGCAGCATCGCTTAAGTGGGTAATATGTTCGCTCATTGTGACCTCAATTTTGAAATTTATGTATTGCTAGATTTAATGCAATGGCCTAGTTGTTAATCCGAAGGTTGCTAAAGTCAATTTATTATTGATATTTTGCTAGATGGGGTTTGAATTCGGAATTTAAATAGCTATTAGTCATAAGTATAACAATATCGCTCGCGTTATATCAAGCTGTATTGATAACGTTCAAATCTAGCGGTGCGTTCCACCAATTCATTTACGACTATTTTACTCGAGTTGTTATCGCCATCAACTTTTAGAACATCACCTACTTTGCAAAATCCGCGTGCAGTAATAATGCTGGCTGCTTGTTTAAGGCCGCTAAGTTCTGGCAGTAATAAGGCTTCACCTTCCATCGCACTATTTTCTAGTTTTGCGGTAATTGCGGTGGCACTAGGCGAAATCAGCTCCAAACCTACGTCTAATTGATTGAGGTCATTCACATTCGCCCAGCGCAATACTGCAATTTCCCACGATAAGACTTTGCTGCTTTTCATTGCCACCACGTCACCAATATGCGCTGACGCTTGAGATGAGCTAAATTTACGTAAAGCATAGCCGCCGGCGCTTACATTGAGCACTTGCCAGCGCGAGGGTTTTATTGAGCCTGATGTATTATTAGGTTTAGCAAAAGAATTGCCACCTTCACGAAGTACGTGATGCGAAGCCATTAATCCAACTCCCAGTTCAACGCCATCACTTTTTTTAGTTCTGGTAAATAAGCGTTGTTGCGCCTTACCAAAATTTTTAATTAGGCGGGTGAGCAAGTCCAAATAATGGCTTTCAAGCGCGTTGACGGGTAAACAATCATCGTTTGGCACAACACCATTTTGCAAAGACTTAATGTGTTGATGGATTTGTCTGGCTAAGTTAACAGTAACCAAAAGAATATCCGTGGCTGCGTCAGGTATTTCTTTATTTTTAGCAAAAGGGGTAGGTGGCTTATCGCTATCAAGCGCTACTAAAAATACCCCAGCAGGGTTCTCAATCAAGCCCAAAGGCCTAATTTCTGCTTGCGAGATAATCTTTGAAAGGTAGGTGTTTGTTTTTAATATATCGGAGTTAGCCAAGTGTTGTGGATCTGCAAGCGCTATCAACAATGCTTGCATGTACACCAAATTGACTGAGCTTACGTCACTCATCGCAAGTGGATCTGCAACCGCCAGTTTTTCAGCAGTATTTTGTAGCGCGCAAAAATAGAGTTGGTGTAATTCTGACCATAAACTGGCAGGAGGCGAGCGATAACCAAGGTGATGTATTAAAGCGATTTCTTTAAGCGCATGAATGGCGCGCTGAACAACTTGTGCGGTGGCTCTGCTGCTGCTTAAATTTAAGATTTTGTTTTGTAAATCAACTAATGCAAACTTGTAGCCAAACGCAAATTCTTGCCATAATTGCAATGCAGCATCTGCAAATGCTTGTTCATTTTTAGTAAGCGGTAGGCTGGCGTTGCTAAAATGTGGGGTTAAGTCTTGGTAAATTTGATCGGCTGTAGGCCGATATAGCTCTAACGCGTTAAGACGATTAGCAAATGCTACTTTTTGGCTGTTTAAGATCTGCAACTCGTCTATTAAATCGGTTGCGGCGGTGATGGGGTCGCCAAAAGGGAGTTTTTGTATGAATTCGTTGATTTTATGGGCACGTGTTTCTGCCAATAAAATTGGGTTATTATCTAAACTTGGTAGCTTAAGGCTGATTGGCATGCAAACTCCATGGGTAATGCTTAATACATGAGCAATGCTTTATATTAGAGCCTAATTCTAAATTTGTCACTTTTTTGCTAAATTATTTGGATATTTAAAGACTTATGTTACATAAAAAAACACTTTTACGGTCATTGTTTGTAGCAATTTTACTAAGCATTTGCACGCTTACTTATGCGGCAACTAGTTTTAACTTAAAAGACATGTCCGGCAAAAAACAGACACTTTCCCAATATAAAGGCAAATGGGTGATTGTCAATTACTGGGCAACTTGGTGCCCGCCGTGCTTGGAAGAGGTGCCAGATTTAGTGGCCTTGTACGATAGCCGCAAAAATAAAGATGTGATGATAATTGGCGTGGCATTTGATTACCAAACCGCAAAGGAAGTCTCTGACTATGTCAACGATATGCTGATTTCATACCCAATCGTGCTTGGTGACGACGATGCAATGAAACAGATTGGTTTTTCAGATGTGTTGCCAACAAGTTACATCTACAATCCGCATGGCGATTTAGTTAAAACTAAGCATGGGAAGGTAACCAAGCAATATCTTGAAGCTATTATGGCGCATGATAAATAAAAAACGCGCATATTTCCAAATACTAATTGCTAGGTTTAACCGTTCAGTGGCACATCAATGCTGTTGCCAGTATCGTCTAAAATATTCAGTTGGTTTTCATCGGCAAACTGCATCAATTGCTCAAAACCCTCAGGGTTAGTGTCTTTCAGCTTCATATCCACTGCTAAACAACGCACGCCGTTAACCACTTCTGGCCTTAAGTAGGGTGAATAACGCAATTTACGGTTTTCACCAAAGGTTGCAAAAGTGCTACACATGCGGTCTACCCAATCACTTGGGCGAAACGGTTTACCTGCACGCGTTAAGCCTTCAATAATAATTTCGCTGCCAATCATATCTTTGCCTTTTTTCATATTTTTAGTAGTCATACTTAATTCATGTACTCAAACACTTTAACTACTTTATCGACACCATCTGTATTGCGGGCAATTTCTACTGCGTCATCCGCTTCCGTTTTGGTCACAATGCCTAGTAAATACACCACACTGTTTTCAGTGACTACTTTCACATAATTGGCCTGAAATTTATTTTCAGTTACAAATTTTGTTTTAATTTTAGACGTTAAATAAGTGTCATTACTGCGCGAGCTGATTGAGGATTTAGGCCCAATGACAATCTCGTCAGTAACCTCGCGCACATTGGCAATGCTTTTTACATAAGCTAAAGTCTTTGCTTTAGCTGCTTCATCAGGCACTTCGCCCGTTAACAACACGTTACGGTTGTAACTAGTAATATTGACGTGCGCAAATTCGCCCAAATTTGTTTCCACATATTTAAACGCTTTTAATTCGATACTTTCATCTTCCACATAAAAGCCTGAAGTGCGTCTATCGGCAGCAACTGCGCCACCAGCAGCGGCACCGCCTGCAACCAGCGGAAAACAAGCAGTTACTTGTGTAATTACGGCAACACATAGAATTACTTGAGCGATTGCCTTGCCTAAACGGATGTTAGCGGGGTGCATTGATGACTCCTTAAGAATGAGGTCTTTGAAAAATACGAGAATTATAAATTGTTAACATGGATTTTTGCGAATAATACGCCATTTATGTTTCAAATGCATTACGTATCCATTCGATGCCATTTAAATCAGTTTTGCTCATTAAAATGGCATCAAAACGGCAAGCGGTTTGGCTTTGGTTTTTAACGTGTTGCTGTAAATAATGTTGTGCAGTTAATATCAATTTCTGTTGTTTTTGCGGCGTAATGCTACTGGCCGCGCTACCAAATTTGCTGTTGCTTCTAAGTCTAACCTCAATAAATACAAGGGTTTTGGCGTCTGTCATAATCAAATCAATCTCACCATAACGGCAGTGATAATTTTGCGTTACAGGTTTAAGGCCATGATTCGTTAAAAAAGTTGCAGCTAATTTTTCTGCTTCTAAGCCAGCATTGTTTTGATTCATTTTCATAGGAGTTATGTCAGCTTTGGCTTAAAATTCAAGAATGAAGCAGATGGGCATATTATATGTGGTAGCCACACCAATAGGCAATTTAGGCGATATTACGCTACGTGCATTGGAGACGCTTAAAAGTGTCGATGCCATTGCAGCCGAGGATACACGCCATTCCTCGGGTTTGTTAAATCATTTTGGCATCAGTAAAAAACTCATCGCCGTGCACGAACATAACGAGCATCAATCAGCCGAAAAGCTATTGTCGCAACTTAAAAATGGCGAGAATATTGCATTGGTGACAGATGCTGGCACACCTGGCATTAGCGACCCAGGCGCGGTGGTAGTAGATTTGGTGCGAAAAGCCGGCATCAAAGTGGTGCCGATTCCAGGCGTAAGTGCCGTGGTTGCGGCTTTGTCAGCCAGCGGCATTACGCAAAACGGTTTTTACTTTCATGGTTTTTTGCCCGCCAGTGGCGCGGCGCGGCGCAAAGTGTTGCAAAGTTTAAAAGCACAAACCGTCACTTTGGTATTGTACGAAGCGCCGCATCGCATTGTGGAATGCATAGAAGATATCGCGCAGGTGTTGGGTAGCGAGCGACGCATTACGTTTGCGAGAGAGCTTACCAAGACATTCGAGACGATTTATACCTGCCCTGCAAGCCACGCCAGTGCTTGGTTGCGGGCCGATGCAAATCAACAGCGGGGTGAGTTTGTGTTGCTGATTGAAACAGAGCCACCACAAGAAATACAAGAAATAAGCGAAGAAGCACAACGTGTATTAAAATGCCTGCTGGCAGACTTGCCGCTGAAGCAAGCGGTTGCGCTGGCCACTGAGATTACGCAGCTTAAAAAAAATGATTTATATGAATTGGCGCTTGCTTTAAAGCAAGCCTACTAAAAAAATGACGAACAAAATTACTAACTCAATCACAATCTCGCGTCCCGACGATTTTCATTTGCATTTGCGTGATGGTGCGGCGCTTAAGGCCGTGCTGCCAGATACTGCGCGGCAGTTTGCACGCGCTATCGTGATGCCCAATTTGCGCCCACCAGTCACGACGACGGAGCTAGCCGTAGCCTATCGCCAACGCATTTTGGAGGCATTACCAAAAGGCGCAAAGTTTGAGCCTTTAATGACGCTTTATTTAACTGATAACACCAGTTCGGAAGAGATTAAAAAAGCCAAAGCCAGCGGCATTATTCATGGTGTAAAGCTCTACCCTGCGGGTGCGACAACGAATAGTGATTCTGGTGTAACCGATTTGCTTAAATCTAACACTGCCCTAGAAGCCATGCAGGATGCGGGCTTGCCGCTGTTGGTGCATGCGGAAGTGACAGATGCAGATGTGGATGTTTTTGATCGCGAGAAGGTATTTATCGATCGCCACATGACGCCTTTGCTAATGCGCTTTCCAGCGCTTAAAATTGTGTTTGAACACATTACCACTAAAGATGCGGCAGATTTCGTTACAGGCGCGCCAAATAACGTTGCTGCGACTATTACTGCGCATCATTTGTTGCTGAATCGTAATGATATGTTCAAAGGCGGCATTCAGCCGCATCATTATTGTCTGCCGATTTTAAAGCGCGAGGCGCATCGATTAGCTTTAGTAAAAGCTGCAACATCGGGCAACGCTAAATTTTTCTTAGGCACCGATAGCGCGCCTCACGCCAAACATACGAAAGAAACCGCGTGCGGCTGTGCTGGCATCTACACTGCACATGCGGCTATCGAGCTGTATGCAGAAGCGTTTGAAGCTGCGAACTCTCTGGATAAATTAGAAGCCTTTGCCAGTGTTTACGGCGCAGATTTTTACGGTTTGCCGCGAAACACCGACAAAATCACGCTGCAAAAAATCAGTTGGCAGGTCCCGAATGAACTCCCGATGGGAATTGACAGTCTAGTACCACTAAGAGCGGGTCAGCAAATTCATTGGAAGCTGATTTAGGCTCATCTCATTTGGAGTAAATAATGCAAATTTCAAAAACAATATTTCTTGGATTCAGCGCTAGTTTGGCAATGGGGCTGACGAGCGTGCCAGTGCTTGCGGGCATGACGGACGAAATTAACCAAAGTGGCTATCAGCGTGAGTTTAAAATATTGGATGCAGACAGCAGCGGCAAATTAAGTGCTTCTGAAATCGCAAAAGATAAAACTTTTAATGATGGCGGTTTTGGCAAGGCCGATAAAAACCGCGATGGCGCGTTGAATGAAGACGAATACGCCAATTACAAATCGGAAGTGCAACAGAAAGAGTCTAAGCGCATCGCCCATGACAGCGCGATTACCGCCAAAGTGAAAAGCAAATATTTAATCGAGAAAAACTTTAGAAGCTTTAAAGTGAGTGTAGAAACCAAAGATAGTATTGTTATTTTAAGCGGCTTTGTGAATGATGAAGCGACCAAAGTGCGTGCCGAGCAAATCGCCGCGGGTGTGAGCGGAGTGAAATCGGTTAAAAATGGCTTGGTGGTGAAGCCATAATATTGTAAAAGTGATGCTCTGTAAGGCTTATGGATATTGGCTTGTAGGGTGTCGATTATTTTTGTATTAAGTAGAAATTATCTTTTTTCGTCATTCCCGCGTAGGCGGGAATCCATTTTGACCTTAAATTAAAAACAAGTCGGGGGTAGCCCGACGCCTAGTCACTTTCTTTTAACTGCCTGAAAAGAAAGTAACCCAAGAAAACGGCACCCCGCT
>JANYCB010000016.1 GCA_025360485.1 Methylotenera sp.
CATTAAGCGCCGGGGCAAGGCGCTTGGTTTTGCCGAAGTAGGCATTGCCGATACCGATTTGACGCGTGCAGAGGCCGAACACCAAGCGTGGATAAAAAAAGGCTTTCATGGTGACATGGATTATATGGCAAAACATGGCACAAAACGCACGCGCCCTGCCGATTTAGTACCAAATACTGTGCGTGTAGTTTCCGTAAGATTAGATTATCTGCCGCCCAAGGCCAAAGATAGCTGGCAAACTATGGAAAATGGTGAAAAGGCGTTTATCTCAAGATATTCATTAGGCCGCGATTACCATAAAGTATTGCGGCAAAAACTGCAAAAATTGTGCGATAAAATCTCCGCAGAAATTGCCGAATTTGAATATAGAGTATTCACAGATAGCGCGCCAGTACTTGAGGTTGCGCTAGCAGAGAAAGCAGGTTTAGGCTGGCGCGGCAAGCATACTTTACTAATCAACAAAGAACATGGCTCTTGGTTTTTCTTAGGTGAAATCTACACCAATTTACCCTTGCCTATCGATGTAAAGGCCACCAGTCATTGCGGCAGCTGCTCATCATGCATCGATATATGCCCTACCCGCGCCATTACAGCGCCTTACGATGTCGATGCGCGACGTTGCATCTCTTACCTCACCATTGAACTTAAAACGGCTATACCCATTGAGTTTAGGCCATTAATAGGCAACCGTGTGTATGGTTGCGACGATTGCCAATTGGTGTGCCCGTGGAACAAGTTTGCTGAAATCACACCTGAACCCGATTTTTATATTAGAAACGGCTTAGACGACATCAGCTTGGTTGAATGTTTTGCATGGACTGAAGCAGAATTTAACCAAAAAATGGCGGGTAGCGCGATTTATCGCATTGGTTACACACAATGGTTACGCAATATTGCCGTGGGGTTGGGTAACGCGCCAAGTTCGCTTCAAGTACTAAGCGCCTTAAAGGCACGTGAAAATGATAGTAATGAATTGGTCAGAGAGCATGTAGAATGGGCGTTGCAGCGGCATCCATCAATTCTGTTGCAAGTCTAAATCCTCTTCAGGCTCATACGCTGGCTCAGTATCTAATATAATTTTTGCGCCACTACTTTTTGAGTCACGATTATTCGACCCCGTAGTTATTTGCTCATCAACTGAGGTGGCCGATGTGTCTTTAAGGCTATCATCCATTATCATCTGTGTGTGCGTTGGATAAATATCCAAAGCTAATCTATACTGATAATCGCCTGCAGGCTTATAGATATTCAATTTCGACTTAGCTTCTTCATTCAAATCCACCACAATGCGTGTAACACCTTGCTGAAATTGAGCCACGCGTACTTGTTTAATGTAAAAATTATCAGGGAAAACTTTACTTGCAAGCATTTTAAGCGATTGATTAATTGAAATATTTTTCAAGTCTATAACGATACGGTCAGGATTTTTAAGCACCAAGATTGAGTGTGCAATCGCTTGATCTGTTTCAATGGTGAGGCGGGTATATTCGCTGATAGGCAGCACGCTTGACGATATGACCGTTGCGCCGTAAATAGGCATATTTGCCAGCAATAATACGCAAGCAAGCAAGGGCTTAATTAAATAAAACGTGGTATTTACAGCAGCATTTTTCACAGGTGCAACTTACTCATAAATCAGCTTAAAGTCAACATCGCCGCGCCCAGCATGCCAGCAATATCGCCAGCGTCAGAAACTTTGATATGAATTTTTCCACGTAACACCGGAATCAAATCTGCGTCTAGCCTTGCGTTAAAAGCGGCTTGCATTAAATCCCAAGCCTGGCTCATACCGCCGCCAATCACCACATTGGGCACATCTAGCACTTTTTGCACATGCGCCAACATCATTGCCAGGCTTTCCCCTGCTTGATGATAGGCTTTTAGCGCATGTTCGTCGCCAGTTCGAGCGAGCGTGGCAATTTCATGCGCGGTGAGTTTTTGATGAGTCAGTTCATCGTAACTAATGGCAACGCCACTGGCAGAGGCGTATTGCTCTACACAGCCCCTATTGCCGCAGCCACACTGTCTGCTACCGTTAGGCTCGACAATAATGTGCCCTGCTTCCATCGCCGTGCCGTGCTGACCAACAAATGGTTTGCCAGCGTAAATTAAACCGCCACCAACACCAGTGCCTAGCCCCAAATAAATCAAGCCAGTCACAGGCTTACCTGCTAAGCAGTATTCACCATACGCTGCCGCGTTTGCATCATTTTCAACAACGACTTTTTTACCGAGTTGATCGCCTAATTCTTTTGCAATATTGATGTTTTTTAAACCTGGCAAATTAGGCGATTGGGCGAGTATATGTGTGGCGGGGTCGATAAACCCAGGAAAGCCAACACCAATTGCATCAACTTCTGGATATTTTTTCATTAAAAAAGTGATTTTATCAGTAAACATTCTGATGATTTCGAAGCCAACATGCTCTGGCAAAAGTTTCTTGCACATCAAACTTAGATTTTTCTCTACACGATATTGCTCGACAAGTTTTTCACCCTGAAAAACGCCTACGCGAAAATTAGTACCGCCAACGTCGATACCAAACGTCAATGCCATTTATTCGCCCGATTTGACTGTTTAATTGCGTCTTTAATGCATTCCGTTTGTTCTTTTTTAAGCGCAGCCCAATCAAAACACCATTGCCAATTCCCCCCCATGGTGCCAGGAACATTCATACGATGGCTGGTATCTAAGCCCAAAATATCTTGCATAGGAATAATTGCTATATTCGCTTTTGTTTCCAACGCCAATTGAACCAAAGCTTGTGGCATTTTTGGCGCCTGATTGCCAAGTACTACATGCAAATGACCTTTCGATTGCTCGTCTAATTGCTGGTACCAACCCAAACTGGTGTCATTATCATGCGTGCCAGTATAAACCACGCTGTTCTCATCAATATTTGGTGGCAAATAGGGATTATCGTCTTTGCCACCAAAGGCAAATTGCAGAATTTTCATGCCTGGCAATTGATATTGTTCACGCAACGCATCTACTTCCTTAGTAATAACACCTAAATCTTCGGCGACTAAATGCATAGTTGGAAAGCGTCTACTGATTACGTTCAAAAGCGCTCCACCAGGCGCAAGCACCCATTCTCCATTGATAGCCGTATCTTCACCTGCAGGAATTTCCCAAGCCGCTTCTAGCCCTCTAAAATGGTCGATGCGCACCAAATCAAACATGCGATGTTGCGTACGCATACGGCCAAGCCACCATTTAAAGCCATTGGCTTGCATCGCTTGCCAGTTATAGTGCGGGTTGCCCCAGCGTTGACCGGTTTCACTAAAATAATCAGGTGGCACGCCAGCCACTACTTTCATGCATTTGTTGGAGTCCAACTTAAATAAGTGTGGTTTTGCCCAAACATCAGCACTATCAAAAGCGACAAAAATGGGTATATCGCCAAACATCGCAATTCCGCGTTCGTTGGCGTAATGTTTGAGGGTTAACCACTGCCTAAAAAATAAAAACTGGGTAAACTTAATGACCGCGATTTCAGTCGCATAGCGCTTTTTTACACTTGCCATCATTGCCGGCTGTTTGTTTTTGTAAGCTTTGGCCCAAGTGTTCCAGCTAGCGCGTCTAAACTTATTTCTTAGTACCAAAAACACTGCAAAATCACCCAACCAAGCTACATTTTCATGACAAAAATTGACGAATTCATGTTGCAAGGCAGCGTTATGATGTTGTTTGTAGTGAACATATGCCAGGTCAAGAAGCTCGTCTCTATTGGCTTGCAGGGCAGTTAAATCTGAGCCTTTTAATAAGTTTTCTGCAACTAAATTTTCTAAACTAATAAATGCTGGGTTGCCTGCGTGTGCGCTTAAACATTGATAAGGCGAGCCATCGTCGTGCGGCATATTAAGTGGTAAAGTTTGCCAGATACTGGCACCAATTTCAGCTAAAAAATCAACAAAATGGTGCGCACCTGCGCCAAAATCACCAGCGGGCAACGAACTAATGTGCAGTAAAACGCCCGCACGACGCAATGGATTATGTGGAATTTGTGGCATTAAAATTTATTTTCATGGGTCTTTTTTTAATTTCTCGCTCTTTTAAACTTGTTGTCCGCGCTTCATCGTTCCACTT
>JANYCB010000097.1 GCA_025360485.1 Methylotenera sp.
TCGCACTTCGGTTGACCATGGCACAGCGCTGGACTTGGCGGGAACTGGCAATATCGATATTGGTAGCATGCTCGCCGCAGTTGATTTAGCGATAGAGCTGGTATATAAATCTCAATCCAAAAAAACACCATGAAACATGTCGCAAAGAAAAGATTTGGACAGAACTTTTTAACCGACCAAGCGATTATTAACAGTTTAGTCGAGGCCATCAATCCGCTCCAAAATCAAACAATCGTCGAAATTGGCCCTGGTTTAGGCGCGCTCACCAAACCACTACTTAAAAAAATTAATCATTTGCATGTTATTGAAATTGATCGCGATATTGTCAGCTGGATGCAAAACGAATACGCCAAAACTGCGGTTACTATTCACAATGTAGATGCACTTAAGTTTGAGTTCGCCCAATTAGTCAATAATAAGTCTAGTGAAAATTTGCGGGTTGTTGGCAATTTGCCCTACAACATATCCACTCCCATCTTATTTCATTTGCTTGATAATGTTGCTCACATTACTGACATGCATTTTATGCTGCAAAAAGAAGTGGTTGAGCGCATGGTAGCACTGCCTTCAACCCCAGCATACGGGCGGCTTTCAGTCATGTTGCAATATCATCTTGCTATGGAATATTTAATCACCGTGCCACCAGAAGCATTTGAGCCTGCACCAAAAGTAGAATCTGCTTTTGTGCGCTGCATCCCGCACGCCATCAAACCTGAGATAGCGAATGATTTCAATTTATTTGCTAAAGTTGTGCTTGCCGCTTTTGGCCAACGCCGCAAAACTATTAGAAACACGCTCAAAGACTTTTTAAATGACAGTGACTTCGCACACTTAAAAATTAGCTCTCAACTTCGCGCTGAGAACCTCTCTGTAAAAGACTACGTACTCATCACCAACTACATCAGCCACTAGACTGCCGATCTCAGGGCAAATCCCACCTTTATTCTCACAATTGAATTAATGCCTCCCAGTTTATATTGGGGTATGAACGCATATTGATGAGGTACAAATGGCAAGTCCCGTAAAGATTCGTCTCGGTGAAATTTTAGTACAACAAGATTTAATTTCTGCCGATGATTTAAGTAAAGCACTAGAAGAACAAAAACGCACTGGGCGCAAACTAGGGCGAATTTTTGTGGATAATGGCTACGTAACGGAAACGCAGATTTCAGAAGCCTTGGCGCGTCAATTAAAAATACCTTTCGTAGATTTACATCAATTCAACACCAAACCAGAACTCATCAGTAAATTACCCGAAGCACAAGCACGGCGCTTCCGCTGCACAGTACTTGAAGATAAAGGTAACAGCTATCTTGTGGGTATGGTAGACCCTACCGATTTATTTGCGTATGACGAATTAGTACGAATTTTGCGTAAAGATATTGAGTTGGCAGTGATACAAGAAGGCTCACTGTTGCAATTGATCGATCGCAGCTATCGCCGCACGGACGAAATTTCTAACCTAGCTTTAGAGTTAGGGGAAGATCTGGGTGACACAACTATTGATTTTTCATCAATAGGCGCTGCAAAAAATACTGAAGAAGCGCCTGTCGTTAAGCTATTACAAACCATTTTTGAAGACGCAGTACAAGTACGTGCCTCTGATATTCACATCGAACCACAAGAAAATAAACTGCATATTCGTTTTAGAATTGATGGCGTAATGCATCTGCAGACCCAGGCAGATTTAAAAATTGCATCGGCTTTGGTATTGCGGTTAAAACTGATGTCTGGCTTGGATATTTCAGAAAAACGCCTACCGCAAGATGGGCGTTTTGCTGTCAAAGTAAAGCAGCAAACGGTAGACGTGCGTATCTCGAATATGCCGACACAGTATGGTGAGTCCGTCGTCATGCGTCTATTAATACAAAATTCTAGTGGCTTCTCATTAGAAAAATTGGGTATGCCCGCCGACATGCTAGAGCGCTTCCGCAAACTCATTCATCGCCCTAGCGGCATGGTGTTGGTCACTGGCCCAACGGGTAGCGGAAAAACGACAACGCTCTATGCAGCACTAAATGAACTCAATTCCACCTCAAACAAAATCATTACGGTTGAAGACCCCGTGGAATATCGCTTGCCAGGCATCAATCAAGTACAGGTGAATGAGAAAATAGATTTGGATTTTTCTCGCGTGTTACGTTCTACTTTACGGCAAGATCCTGATATTGTGCTCATCGGTGAAATGCGAGATCAAGAAACCGCTCAAATTGGCTTGCGGGCCGCCATGACTGGTCACTTGGTGCTTTCAACACTTCATACGAACGACGCCATTAGCACCCCCATTAGAATGGTTGATATGGGTGCGCCTAAATTCATGGTGGCAATGTCCATTCTAGCCGTTGTTGCACAGCGATTAGTTCGACTCGTTTGCGAAAGTTGTTCCGAGCCATACAGTCCTGAACCCTTAGAGCAAGCATGGCTACAACATGAACTTGGCAAAGAAGTAAATCAGCATAATTATGTGCACGGCAAGGGTTGCAGTATATGTAATGGCACTGGCTACCAAGGCCGTGTTGGTGTTTATGAGTTGCTCGAAATGAACAATGAGCTGATTGATGCCGCCAGTCATCATGACCCCAATCACTTCATTAAACTTGGAAGACAACACATGGCGGGCAAAACGCTGCGCAAAAGTGCTGTCGATTTAGTCATTGGGAAACGTACTACCATTGCAGAAGCCATGCGCATCAGCAATCAGTTTGAAGAATAGCAAATGCCATTTTTTAATTACACAGGTCGTGATAGCAATGGCACATTAGTACAGGGTGTACTAGAGGGGCAAGATAGTAGCGCCCTTGCCAGCCAGTTATTTAGTCGCAGTATCACACCCATTGAGATTCATGCGCAAGCTAAAACACAAGCTTCAAAAAATATCTCAATTCATTTGTTTGAAGAAAAAATCGAGACTATCGATGTGATGTTGTTTAGCAGGCAAATGTATACGCTACTAAAAGCTGGCATCCCTATTTTGAACGCGCTTAATGGATTACAAGCCTCAACCAATAACAAAGCTTTTGCCTTAGTCGTAAGCGATATACGTGAGAGTTTAAGTAGCGGCCGGGAGCTTTCATCTGCGTTATCTCAGCATCCAAAAGTGTTTTCCAGCTTCTATATCAACATGGTACGGGTTGGTGAAACAACCGGCATGCTAGAAACTGTATTTCTACGTTTATTTGATCACCTAGAGTTTGAGCGTTTCATGCACGATCAGATCAAATCTGCGTTGCGCTACCCCACTTTCGTCGTGATAGCGATGGGCATTGCCATTGTTGTCGTAAACATCTTTGTAATACCTGCATTCGCCAAAGTTTTCCAAAGCTTTGGTGCTGAACTACCTCTGTTAACCCGCGCTTTATTGAGCTTTTCTAAGTTCATGGTGGCGGCTTGGCCATTTTTATTGGTTGGTGCCGCTGCTACATTTTTCCTATTTCGCTCTTACATTGCTACTAGCATTGGCAAATTCAAATGGGACAGTTTTAAATTAAAAACTCCACTCGCTGGCAAGATTATCCACAAAGCCACCATGGCTAGATTTGCTAGAAGTTTTGCCTTAGCTAGTAAAAGCGGTGTGCCCATTACCAGCGGGTTAAAGTTAGTCGCACAAACTGCCGATAACGATTATATCTCGAGCAAAATCGAACAGATGCGTGATGGTGTAGAGCGTGGCGAAAGCATTTTACGTACTGCCACCACCAGCGGTGTATTTAATCCTGTTGTTTTGCAGATGATTGCGGTGGGTGAAGAATCCGGCTCGCTGGATGATTTGATGCAAGAAGTGGCTGATATGTATCAACGCGATGTGGAATATGAGATTAAAACCTTAGGCGCGCAAATTGAGCCTATTTTGATTGTGTTTTTAGGGCTGATGGTACTGATTCTAGCATTGGGTATTTTCTTACCAATCTGGGATCTGGGAAATGTTGCCCTGCACAAAGGATAAAACTTAGCGTGGGGGCCCAATTAACTAGACATGCGCCGACTGCGCGTCGTTTCGATTTCGCAGTCACGTTGTGCGTCATTGGATTTCTGGCTACATGCTTGTTGCACTATTTGAATAAGACGCAGGCTGAGGTTGAAAAAGTAATACTGGAAACTGAACTTGATAATTTGCGACTGGGCTTGGCTGAAGCATGGATACACAAAAGTGTGGCCTATCAGACAACTGATATTGAAGCATTAAAAGACAGCAACCCTATGCTGTTGATTGCATCTAGGCCAAACAACTATATAGGGGAAAGCGCACAAGCGCCGATTGATAGTAATGAGATTTGGTATTTTGATACACAAAAGAAGCAGTTGATTTATGTATTTAGCAATGGCCAGCAAGCCGCATACAAGCTGGCTGGTGCAGCAGGGCAAACCAGCGCCTCTCTAGTAAGTGTTGGCAGACTTGATTTAGCACTAGATGGTAAAAGAGCAAAGTAGCAAAAAAGTAAACGATATAAATTTTATAACTGATTTTGAATTAAAAAGGATTCGTCATGTTGAATAAAGCAAAAGGTTTCACCTTAATTGAATTGATTGTGGTCATTCTTATTCTTGCCATATTGGCAGCGGTAGCATTGCCACGATTCACTAATTTACAAAAAGATGCGCGCATCGCAAAACTCAGCGCCGCTAGAGGAAGTGTGGCTGCAGCATCTGCTTTAACACACGCCACAGTATTAGCTAGAAACAATATTGCTGATACGGTAACCTGCCCCGCAGGCGGCGGCGTTGCTACTAACAGCAACGGTGCGGGTGGCACGCTATGTACCGAGGCTGGAGTCGTTGCCATGGTGTTTTCTTACCCAGATGTGACTGCTATTGGCACTGCAGGCCTGTTATCTGCGGCTGGCTTAACGACATCGTTCAATCCAACGTTAGTCGAACTGAATTCAGATGGTTACAACTACACCAGCAGTGCCACAGTCGCCACATTCCAAATACAAGGCGCGCCAACACCAGCAACGTGCCAATTTACCTATACGGAGGCTGCTGCTGCCAATACTGCGCCTGTGATTTCACCTGCGGTCACTACAGGTTGCTAATTTTAGTGATTCAAAAGTTGTAATGATGTCCTATTTTTTAATTTAGAAGGAGTAATAGAAATGAAACAGCAAAAATTCGGTTTTTCAAGATTAGGTGCAAACCAATCGGGTTTTACATTAGTAGAGTTAGTCGTAGTCATTGTCATCTTAGGTATTTTGGCGGCTACTGCATTGCCAAGATTTGTTAGCTTAACCAACGAGGCACGTACTGCTTCTGTAAATGGTATGGCAGGTGGTCTTCGTTCCGCTGTTGGCTTAGTGCAAGCACGTTTCTTTGCAGTGGGTACAGGTACCAGCCCTGTATCAATGGTAGATGGTACAACTGTAGCTGTCAGTACGACTACAGGCATCCCGACTGGGACAGCAGCAGGTATTGGTAATGCCTTACAATCTATTGATGGTTTTGTTACACCAACTTATGCAAGTGCTACTGCAGTAATTTTCAAACCTACGAATGGTGGTAACGATACAACTTGTGTTGCCCTATACAATGGCACAACTGGCGCTGTAACTGTAAATACTTCCACCTGTTAATGCATTAATTCATCCTAGAAAGGGTTGTAGCCCTTTCTAGCCATGGGTTTGCTACAAGGCAACTATCATCATGCGACGAGAGAATGGTTTCACAATTGTAGAACTCGTCGCTGTGATGGTGATTACAGGCATAGTAGCGGCTATCGCCGCGCCGCGCTTTATTGGCGTGGATGCCTTTGATGCGCGCGGCAGTTACGGAACATTAACTGCTACTTTGCGTTATGCTCAAAAAACCGCTATCGCACAGCGCAGAAACGTTTATGCAAATGTAAATACAACATCGCGAAGTGTATGTTTAGGTTATACCAGCAATTGCAGTAGCGCAGTCATCAACCCCGCGACGCAAGCCGCGTATTCCAAAACACTCTCTAATAACGTGACCATCACAGCTTCTACCACGCCGATTGGCTTCGATGGACTTGGCAGGCCAGTACCCAATGCAACAGCGACTTTTACTATTCAAAACGCCGTTGTTCCGACTGAATCCACGCGCACTATTACTGTTGAAGCGGAAACTGGCTATGTTCGCTAAAAATTCAAATCAATCAGGCGTAACGCTGATAGAGTTGGTCATTTTTATGGTGATTGTCAGCGTGGCATTGGTTGGTGTGCTTAAAGTGCTGGATATCACTAATCGCGGCAGTGTAGACCCACTCGTACGCAAACAAGCGCTTTCTATTGCGGAATCACTTTTGCTGGAAATAGAACAGCAGCCTTTTACCTGGTGCGACCCAGACGACGCGAACGCCTCCACCGCAACTTCTGCTACTACTTGTGCCAGCACCGCACAAGACCCCGCACCTACAACTGCAGGCGCGATTACTGGACCTTTCCCTAATACAGAAAGCCGTTACAGCAGTACAAATCCTCTGGATAACGTAGCTGATTATGGCGGATTTACAATGCCTGGTGGTGGCTGCACTGGCATTTGTAGCCCTGGCGACACCACACCACTTACTGGACTAAATGCCTATTCAGCTACTGTAACCATTACGCGCGCAGGTGCAACAGCGCCATATGCCAGCTTTGCATTAGATGCAGTGCTTAAAATCAGTGTTCGCGTCACCGGCCCAGCAAATACCGATGTGACATTAACAGGTTATCGAGTTCGTTATGCGCCCAACATCTAAATTAGCAGGTTTTACCTTAGTCGAGATGGTGGTCGTGATTACCATTGTGGCCATCCTTGCGGCAGCAGCTACCCAACTCATACGCAACCCAGCGCAATCGTTTATTGATAGCGAAAATCGCGCCAACCTCACAGACCGCGCCGATACTGCATTACGTCGTATGGCGCGCGATATTCGTAACGCCTTGCCAAATAGTGTACGCACTGCTACCAGTGGCGGTGATAGCTTTATTGAGTTTGTGCCGGTTAAATCTGCTGGCAGATACCGCGCCGCAGTTGGTACTGATTCCGTTAATGATAACCCGCTCGACTTTAGTTTGGCTGCAGACACTTTTAATGTGTTGGGACCACCAGTAACAGTCGCCATTGGCGACAAGCTCGTCATATACAATTTAGGCATTCCAGGTTCAGATGCTTACGAAGGCACGAATATTCGCGCACTGCAAACCAATGGCACCATAAGTACATTAAGCTTTAGTGGTGGAACATTTCCGCAAGCTTCGCCCTCCAGTAGATTTTTTGTGGTTTCAACCCCTGTTTCCTATGCATGTGATATGACCAACCATATTCTCTGGCAATACAGTGGTTATGCCATTCAAGCGGCACAGCCTGCAAGCATCACAGCGCTTAATGGACTGGCAACGGCACGCCAATTGGCCAATAATTTAACGTCTTGCCAAATCAATTATGTATCAGGCGTTTTACAAAGAAATGGTGTAGTGACTATTTATCTCGGTTTTTCGCAAGACGTCGCTAATGCCAAACTAATGCATCAAGTGAATGTAGTGAATTCGCCATGATAAATCGCTTTCAAAATGGATTTTTGTTGCCAGCGGCAATATTTATACTGGTGATTTTAGCTGCTCTGGGCGCCTATGCACTCAACATCACTAGCATTCAGCAAGCTACTTCTACGCAAGATGTACAAGGTGCCAGAGCTTATCAAGCAGCTCGCGCAGGGGTTGAATGGGCTGCCTATCAAGTGTTGTCGCCCGGCACAACGACATTGGCAAACTGCCCAGCCAGCCCCACCTCCCTCACCATTGATAATTTCACTGTGGTTGTCTCATGCACTAGATCTGCGGATTATTTTGAGCAAGGCTCAGATCACACCATCGCCATGTACGACATTGTAGCGACGGCGAGCTTTGGAACATCCGGTGCGCTTAACTACATTGAAAGACAGGTGCAACTGACGCTTAGTAAATGCCTCGGCACCGATGCCGTACCCAACTACCAATGCGGCTAAATAAGGCCTAAAACAGCACTTGATTAGCGGTTTAACCCGCAGCCTGTAATTGCATAATGAGTCAATCTACCGTCAATGGTTTGGGGTCTCAGTTTGATTGCTGACAAATTTCATATAAAAGTTTCAAAAGCGAGGCTTTGCAAGCCATGCTAGAGACATTATTGCCTAAAACTTTTGTCAGACTTGTACTGCTGCCGGCGGTGCTTCTTACATGCGCCACCAGCGCATCGTATGCCACCGTGATTGAGTTTAATAATACTGGCGGTACAACCAGTACAAACGGTTTGCACTTCTATATTGATGATTCGACGCAAATACAAGTTAGGCGACTTAATAACACTGGACAGGTCTATGAGCCCTCAACGCTACCGCCTAGCACAAACGTAGATAACGGTATATTTTTGCGTGCAAATGGGCTCGTTTATGGACCAGATCACAATGTCGCCACATTTACTCCAACAGGCGGCATGTATAGCACTCACGCCATTACAGCAACCACTCCCGCAAATCCATCTTCCAGTGGTATACAGCAACAATCTACCAGCACTTTTGGCATTTCCTCTGGCCCACAAGTCACTGTCGTTTGGAAATATACCACTCCGCTAGATTTTCTAACTGCAGAGGTAACCTTAGTTATTCCAGCTAGTTATGCAGTGAGCGCAGCCAATCCGGTCAGGTATTATCATGTATTTGATACTTATTTGGGAGGTAGTGATAACGGTTGTGGTGTTAAATATACAGACAGCAGCGGAAATCTGGTTGTAGGAACTTACCCACCAGCTTCTGGAACAACCTGTCCCTCCAGCACAAGCATTCCGACAGGCGTTTCAGTAGTTGAATCGTTTCGTGAACGTAGTGGACTCACTTTCTCAAACTATTGCGCTTCTGGTTGGAGTAATTTTTGGATTAATGGCGGCACAAACTGCTCGATATTACAAAGTGCTAATATGAGTAACGACATCGCTACCACTTATCAAGACACTGGTATTGGCGTGCAATATAATTTTACTGCAGCCGGAACCTATACATTTATTTATGACTTCGTTGTGGGTTCATTTGTCGTTCCACCATACGACCATTTGGAAATTCAGCACCCAGGAACTTCGACTTTGTGCCCAGCTACTTTGACTGTATTAGCTTGTACTTCTTCTACTGTTCCTTGCCCTCTAGCAAATAGAGTAAATACAGGCACATTAACTGGCAGTATCATAAATACCCCTACCGCACCTGCCATTACTCAAACGCCGTCCAGCTTTACACTTGGTTCGGCAGCCTCAACCGCAAATGTAACACTTCAGGGGTCAGGCGCTGGATCGTATACTTTATCGACAACAGGTTTAAGCTCAATCCCCTTAAACGGTACCAAATGCTGGAATACCACTACTAGCACTTCTAGCTGCGCTTTTACGGTCACTAATACACCTTGCGTAAGTGCTTACGAGTGTTTAGAAACGGGACAAAGTTACAATAATTTAACCACTTCAGCATCTAGTAGAAATCCTCTTTACACTCAAGTTGCTGGCAATGGATTCAAGTTTGATGTGGTGGCGTTGCAAAGTGGCGGGGTTCAATCAACATCCTATACCGCCAGCTCAGGCATTACAGTAGAACTTTTTGATGATAGTGCTAGCCCACAACCAGCTTGCAGTGCCTATTCTTCACCTATCACTAGTCAAGCGATTACTTTTGTTGCTGGAGACTCTGGACGCAAAACATTACCCTCAAGTTTTACTGTTTCAAATGCGTATCGCAAATTACGTTGCAGAGTAAAAGATACCAATGTTTCAGTGTATGGATGTTCATCTGATGATTTTGCAGTACGCCCTACCAGCTTCACAGTAAGCTCCACAGCCAATGCAGACAATGCTGGAGCAAGTACAACAGCAACACCAATAGTGAAAGCTGGAAGTAATTTCAGCCTGACTGCAACAACCGGATTGACAGGCTACAACGGCAGCCCAAGCATAGATACTACCAAGCTTTCAGCACATAGTGGAGCGGTGCAAATGGGCACGCTTACAGGCAATTTCAACACAGCAAGTTCAGGTGCTGCAACAGGTGCGGCGTTTACTTATAGCGAAGTGGGTTATTTCAGATTTGCTACCAATGGTGTTTATGACGACACTTTTACCGCCGTAGATTCTGCCTTAGGTGATTGCGCGAGTGGCTTTGTGGCTAGCGGCAGTAAATCTGCCTGCAACTTTGGCAATTCAGCTACTACCAATTACTTTGGTCGATTTATTCCGGATCACTTTGATACGGTAGTGACTCAAGGATGCACTTCCGGTGTCTTCACTTATTCTGCTCAACCATTTAACACAGAAATAACAGCGCGTAATCTTAGTGGTGGCAGAACACAAAACTATGATGGTTCAAGCAGCTTTTCTAAAACAGTCACGCTTTCAGATGCTAATGCAGTGGCTGGCGGCAGCCTTGCACCTGCATCAGTTGCGGCCAGTGCTTTTACAGCAGGAATAGCGAACGCTACACTGGCATTTACTTTCACTAGCGCAAAAACAGCACCCGCGACAATCAAATTACATGCGGTTGATGTTGATAATGTGCTATCTGCAACCACAGAAGGGACAGCAAATATCCGCAGTGGTCGCATAAGTCTGAAAAATGCCTACGGATCTGAGTTATTGCCTTTAGCTGTGCCTTTGGAAGCGCAATATTGGAATGGCACTTCTTATATTAGAAACCAACAAGATAGCTGCACTACTGTGCCAACTTCTAGCATTGCCATGGGCAACTATAAGTACAACCTTATAGCATGTGAAACTCAGTTATCGGGTACTGGCACAATGAGCTCTGGCAAAACCACCGCCACACTCACCAAACCAGGTGCTGGCAATAATGGCAGCGTAGATTTAACGCTTAATCTTAGCAGCGCAAGCGGCAGCACCTGCACAACATCTACCGCAAGCACTGCAACAGCGGCAAGTATTCCATGGTTTGGCACAAACCCATTATCGCGCGCTACTTTTGGTATTTTCAAAACTCCTGTGATTTATATGAGAGAAAACTTTTTTGGACCCTAAATTCTATGCGATTATTTAAAAGTCATAATAAAGGCAGTTGGATAGCCATTCGTTGTACAAACGAAAACATCAGTATTGCATCAGTGACTAGACGCAGCAATGCCAAGCCACTGGTGAATATTGCAGAGGTGGAATATGGCAACCTGCAAAACCAGCAATCAATTAAAACCGTATCAAATAAATACCAACTTAAAAAAGCACGCTGTTCATATATATTGGATTTTGATGACTACCAATTACTACAAGTTGAAAAACCCAATGTGCCATTGAGCGAACTGAAACAAGCGGCAAGCTGGAAAGTGAAAGATATGATTGATTACCCTGTGGAGCAAGCTACGATTGATGTAATAGATATACCTCCCGACTCAGCAAATGCTAAAAGGCAGCAATACATATTTGCCATTTCTGCTAAAAATCAACAATTAGGTGAGTTGAGCAGTCAATTAGTTCAAGGCGGCGTGAACATAGAAGCCATTGATGTACGTGTGATGGCACAGCGCAATATTGCAAGCCTGCTAGAAGAAGAAAATAGGGGACTTGCCATGTTAAGTTTTAATCACTCTGGTGGTTTGCTCACCTTTACTTCAGGCGGCGAGTTATATCATGCAAGACGTATAGAAATTGACGGTGAACGCAATAAAACTGCCTTTGAAACGATTACCCTTGAACTGCAACGCTCATTAGATCATTTCGACAGCCAATTCCCCTACATCACCATTAACAAGCTCGTTCTGTCACCTTTTGAGCTGCGTGATGCTTTTTGCGAACACTTGCGCAATTACATCAGCATGCCTGTTGTGACTTTCGAACTGAATGATATTTTTGATTTTGACAGTCATATTGAGTTGGGTGATTTAGATAGGCAAGCCAGCTTAATTCCCGTATTAGGTGCTGCGTTACGTGAGGAGGAGCCAGCATGAGTCAGCAGATTAACCTACTAAATCCAGCTCTTATCAAGCAAAAGGATTTATTAAATCCTAATACTATAGTGATGTCACTAGGATTTTTATCGGTGTTGATGTTGGGATATTACGGTTATGCCCAAAAAGAATTATCGGCACTCAACACGCAACTTAAGCAAGCGACTGAAGAATTGTCAGCTACACAGACACAATTGAAACAAACTGCTTTGTTGCATAAGCCGCACGAGTTAAACAAAGCGCTAGTAGAACAAATTACGCAACTGGAGCATAAAGAAACAATGCAACAGCAAATACTGCAAACTGTGAATCAAAGCTCTGCCACACCTGAAAAAGGCTACGCAGCGTTAATGCGTGCATTTGCCAAACAGAGCCTTGATGGCTTATGGCTCACCAGTTTTAGCTTTGATAGCAAAACTGAAAATCTCAATATTAGTGGCCGCACAATACAAGCTGACCTTGTACCAGAATACATCTCTCATTTAGGCAAAGAGCCTGCGCTAAAAGGCAAATTATTTTCAGCATTAAGTATGAGTTTGCCAAAGGCCGACTCAACCAGCAACAGTCCATCTGCAGCAAGCACCACTGTAAACCTTGCCCCAGTGAAATCTGCTCAAGCCAGTGGGAACAAGGCTCTTGAAGTTCCACTAACGGAACCTAAGTATATTGAATTCGCACTACAATCTACCGAAGAAAAATCTTTATCCAGCTCTGAGTCTTCCAAGGGTGAGAAGAAATCTTGAAACAAGTTTGGCTATTAATTAGCAGTAAATTTGAAGCGTTCAATAAACGTGAACGTTGGATGGTAGCCTGCGCATTATTTGTAGTGGTATATGCCATCATCAACATACTACTACTCAGCCCCGTGCTCGCGCGAAAAAAAATAATTGCCAATGAACTTGCTACGAATCAATCTCAGATTCAAGGATTGAATGAACAAATCAGTGAATTTGCAAACCAAAATGTGGTGGACCCGGATACGCAAAATAAACAACGCCTTGCTGAGCTACAATCAAATCTGCAAGTGCTGGAAACTAAATTAAGCAGCCTGCAAACCACTCTTATTAGCCCTGACAAAATGCCTGAGTTACTCCGTAATTTGTTGAAAAAAAATAGCGCGCTAAAATTAATAGAACTCAAGACTTTACCTACAAAAGGTTTGCTTGATAGTTCATCTGTAAACACAAACATGAATACAACAACGCCTACTTTGACTGAGCAAAATTCAGCGCAACTAAACCAAGCAGAACCTAATAAACAAGACTTACCTGTGTTCAAACATGGCGTAGAAGTTACGATTGAAGGGCGCTATTTGGATTTGCTTGAATATGTTTCAGAGCTAGAAAAAATGCCTTGGCATGTACTGTGGAGCAAGGCTGATTTAAACGTGAAAAATTATCCGTATAGTCAATTAAAACTAACGGTATATACCTTAAGTTTAGACCAAACTTGGTTGAGTATTTAACGATGAAACTCTTTATCAAACTTTTCCAAGCAGCACAACATCAGTTAAAACTTTTAATGATTATTTTGTGTGGCATGGCAATTACATTGGTGATGCAGACCACACAGGCAGAAGCATTAAGAGACCCAACACAGCCACCAGCTTCAGTTTATAGCGATACCGTGACTAATGATGATCAAGAAATTATTGCAGGTCCAGTGCTGCAATCGGTAATGATTGGGTCGCAATACCGTTCCGCAATTATTAACGGACAAAAAGTAATGTTAGGTAAAAAATATGGACAGGCAACACTGATTCGCCTGAATGAACATAAGGCCGTGTTGCGCAATCAGGACATGACAACACAAACTTTATTGATGGATTACGTCATTGAGAAAAAAATAGTGTCTCCTACTGCGTCTCCGCCCGCAACAAAAAGAAAAGTAACGCATTCTTCTAAACCAATTGTAGTAAGCGAGAAATGATGATGCAAAAATTACACTCTAATTTACTTCCCTTTATTATGGCAGTGCTATTGAGTGCTTGCGCCACAATGCAACCAACAAATAACACGACACTCAATAAAATAAAGGATGAATTAAAACATGCTGCAGAAGTGAAAGCTCCAGCACCGACACCCGATGCAATCAACAATGCACTTTTACCGCCTTTGAAAATGGCCGCGCCAAAAGCTTCTGCAAAGCAACTTGAACAACGTTTCGATTTGGTTATCAATAATGCCCCCGCAAACCAAGTTCTGATGGGTATCGTTAGTGGCACGCGTTATAGCATGCTAGTGCGTCAAGACGTGACTGGCACAATCTCAGTCAATTTAAAAGACGTTACTGTTTTTGAAGCCCTAGATTCCATACGCGAATTATATGGCTATGAGTACAAAGTAGAAGGTACACGTATTTTTATTGAGCCTCAGGCGATGCAAACACGTGTATTTCAAGTGAATTATATTATGGGCCAACGCAAAGGGTCATCTGATACTCGCGTCACTTCTGGTTCTGTGAGTGGCGGCAGCAACCAGGGAGGTCAACAAAATGCTTTGGGAACGACCAACTCCAACTCTGGCAACCGTGAGCCGCTGATTAGCACAAGCATTGAAACTACCTCTAACAACGACTTCTGGAAAGACCTAACTGACTCGCTCAATGGCATTGTAGGCAACGAAAATGGCCGACGCGTGATTGTTAATCTGCAATCTGGTGTCATCATGGTACGCGCCATGCCAAATGAAGTGCGCAACGTAGAAGCATTCTTGCGCTTGATGCAAGTAAATATTGAGCGTCAGGTGATTTTAGAGGCAAAAATTTTGAATGTTCAACTCAATGACCAATCACAAAGTGGTGTTAACTGGTCAGTATTTGGACGTAGCGGCTCTAACACAGGTATTGTAGGCAGTGTAAATGCGAATACTCGGCTTAGTAGTAGTGGCAATGGCCCTATTGTTAGCGGCGATTTAGGGGCATCCGCAGGAACTGTTATCTCTAATGCTGCAACTACAGCGCTTGGCGGACCATTATTCGCAGTGGCCTTACAAGGTACAAATTTTGCAGCATTGCTGTCATTTCTTGAAACGCAAGGCGATGTTCAAGTGCTGTCCAGCCCTCGCATTGCTACCATTAACAATCAAAAAGCGGTTTTAAAAGTGGGCACGGATGAGTTCTTTGTCACGGGCGTTTCATCCAGCACGACTGCTTCAACTGGCGCGACAACCACTATTCCAGAAGTTACGCTGCAACCTTTCTTCTCAGGTATTGCGCTTGATGTGACGCCACAAATTGACAAAGATGACAATATCATCTTGCATATGCACCCTTCTGTCAGTCAAGTTTCGACCGTGAACAAACAACTCAATTTGGGTGGAAATTCTGGTCAAATCAACCTACCACTTGCCTCAAGCAATGTGAGCGAGACTGACAGCATTGTACGCACGCATGATGGTCGAGTGATTGCAATTGGCGGGCTGATGACCGAAAGCACTTTCAGCAGCAAATCAAAAGTGCCTGGTTTAGGTGATGTAAAAGGCGTGGGTGCAGCTTTCCGCCAACATGGCTCAAACTCAAGCAAAACAGAGCTTGTTATATTACTTAAAGCAACCGTTGTACAAGGTCAAGACAGCTGGGGCAATGACATTTTATCTAGCCAGCAACGTATTGAATACATGCAAAGACCTGAAGCAATGGCTGGCACTGCAAACATGGATGGAAACAGATAATGATGTATCTTAATCATTTCGGCTTAAAGGAGCTACCGTTCAGCATCACGCCTGATACCAGTTTTTATTTTGCTTCGCGTAGCTATCAAGAAGGTCTTAATACGCTACTATTTGCTGTCATTTCTGGCGAAGGGTTTATCAAAATTACGGGTGAAGTGGGTACTGGTAAAACGCTATTGTGTCGCAAACTTATGTCCAGCTTAGGGTTCAGCTTTAAAGTGGCTTATGTGCCTAACCCTTATTTAGAGCCAAAATCCTTGTTAATGGTATTGGCTCAAGAATTAGGCATCACATTGCCAACCGAAGTCACACAACATGCCCTTTTGAATGCGCTCACGCACGGTTTGCTAAATTTTGCTAGAAATGGCATCAAAGTAGTCGTGTGTTTGGATGAAGTCCAGGCCATGCCAATCGAAACACTTGAGGCATTACGTTTATTAAGTAATCTAGAAACTGAAAAACGCAAATTGTTGCAAGTGGTGATTTTTGGGCAACCTGAACTTGAAGATAAACTAAACCATGCATCAATTAGGCAGCTAAAACAACGTATTACGTTTGAGTATCAACTTGGTCGCCTAAGCCGTGATGAAATGCAATATTACTTAAATCATCGCTTAGTGATTGCTGGCTATCAAGGTGGCCGTATGTTTGGCAACGCCGCTTTAGCTCTCATGTACATAAAATCTAAGGGTATCCCTCGCCTAGTCAATATATTAGCCCACAAAGCATTATTGGCTACTTTTGGTAAGGGCAAACATCAAGTGGGAATAAAAGAGGTATTTGCTGCTGCTTCCGATACTAAATCCATTGAACCTTTTTGGAGAAAATTACACTTTCACGGTCTTTCTTTTAGTGTATTTCTTAGCTTAATTGCTAGCGCTTTGTTGGTTTACCCTCAATAACTTAAATTTAAATACTAAGATTGCGATGAGTTTAATTAATCAAATGTTGAAGGATCTGGAGCAACGTGGTGCTAGAGAAACTAATGCCGGCGCTACTGACACCGAAATAATTTCGCCTAAACTTGCTACGTTAAGCTCCCCACAGCCATTCCCAAAAATGGAACTAAGGTTGCCACTCATAAAAATGGGAGGAATCATGGTTCTATTGGCTGGAGGTAGCTATTTATGGATGCAAAGCACGTTAGCACAATCTTATAACAACGATATGGACAAGGTTATCTCTACCGCACCAAAACCTATATCCATCACTCGCGCGACACCTGCAACAACAATTGAAGCAATAAGTACGCCCTCTGCGACCACTATTGTTGAATCACCACCACTATTCGAAACCAAGCTAAGCTACAACCCTGCTGACTTTCAAGCACTACCAAAAAAAATTCAAAATGAAAAAATAATAGCTAACCTGATGCCTGAAGCCACATCAGTAAAAGAAATGGCCCCTAAGGAACCAGAAACGTTAGTAAAACCAAATATACCAGTAAATTCGCCAGTTCTCGAACAGGCCGTAAAGCCATCCAGCAAACTAAGCACCGAGAATATAACGAATGGTAAACAGATACGGCCAGATCAAAAATCTGATAATTACTATCATCAAGCACTTTCGTATCTACAACAGGGCAGGGTTGCCGAAGCACAGGCCAATTTAACGCTTGCACTTGAAGCAAAGCCCACCAATCAAGAAGCCAGACAGACGCTTGCAGGCTTGCTTCTAGACAATAAGCGCTATGATGAAGCTAGAACGACTCTTGCTGCTGGCTTAGCTATTGCGCCAGAACAAAGTGATTTTCGCATGACACTTGCACGTCTACAAATTGAGGCTGGTGATGCAACGGGCGCTTTAAACACCTTAGAACAAGGCTTAACTTACGCAAAAAACAACGGTGATTACCAAAGTTTTTTAGCGACCCTGCTGCAACGCGCCAACCGTCATGAAGAAGCCATAGATCACTACACAGCCGCGCTCGCACTCAACTCAAGCTCATCAAGCTCACTTATAGGTCTTGGTATTTCTTTACAGGCCGTAGGCAAACTAGAAAAATCCCAAGAAATTTTTAAGCAAGTACAATCCAACACTACACTTAGCCCAGAACTATCAATATTTGTAGAGCAACGAATTAAACAAATAAGCCAGCGTTTACAAAATTAAAATAATAATGCTCTGAGAGACAATATCCATGCGGCTTACAGGGCATCATTTTTAAAATTAAACAAAAAA
>JANYCB010000038.1 GCA_025360485.1 Methylotenera sp.
CGACCGGATTTTAAACGAAGCCGATACTGGCTTACACGTTCACACTACTTTTGATATTAACGACAATATTGCTGCGCCTTACATTAACACTGGCAAGCGTCCAAAAATGGCGATTTTGCGCGAGCAAGGCGTGAATGGTCATGTGGAAATGGCCGCAGCATTTGACCGTGCTGGCTTTACTAGTATCGACGTACATATGAGTGATGTCATTTCTGGCCGCGTTTCACTCAAAGACTTTGCAGGGTTAGTCGCTTGCGGCGGCTTTAGCTATGGTGATGTATTGGGCGCGGGTGAAGGCTGGGCGAAATCAATTTTGTTCAACAGCCGCGCCAATGATGAATTTAGCGCCTTTTTTAACCGTAGCGATTCATTTGCACTAGGCGTTTGTAACGGTTGCCAAATGATGAGCAACTTACACAGTATTATTCCAGGTGCAAATCACTGGCCACATTTTGTACGCAATAAATCAGAGCAGTTTGAAGCGCGGCTTGCCATGGTGGAAGTACTGGGATCGCCCTCGCTGTTTTTTAATGGCATGGCTGGAAGCCGCATGCCTATTGCCGTTGCACATGGCGAAGGTTTTGCGGAATTTTCTTCAAAATCTGCTGTCAATGACGTGCTGGATAAAAAATTGGTGACGATGCACTTTATTGACAACTCGACTAGTTTAAGTAAACCGTCAACGCCAACCGAAGTATATCCGTTTAATCCCAACGGCTCGCCGCAAGGAATTACGGGTTTAACCACCACAGATGGGCGTTTTAGTATTATGATGCCACATCCTGAACGGGTATTTAGAGCGGTACAGCACTCATGGCGGCCTGACGATTGGCAGGAAGACGCGCCTTGGATGCGAATGTTCCGTAATGCAAGAAAATATATCGCCTAATTTAGGTGATCAAATATAAGGGAAAAAGTAGTATGAATATGTTAAAAACACTATTTGCAGTTGTAGCATTAAGTTTTTCTGTGCAATGTTTCGCGCTAACTGATGATGAATCTGTTGAATTTGCTGATGCGCTGACTAGCGGTAATTTAAAAACTGTCCAAAAGTATGTCAAGCAAGAGCCATCGGTCGTCAACAATAAAATTTTCGCATGGTCACCCATCCAAATGGCAGCTAATAATGACCGCCTTGATGTCATCAAATTTTTAGTAGAAAAAGGCGCAGAAAAAGACTATCAACATCCCCTTACTAAAATGACCGCATTTCATTTAGCCGCCTATGATGGGTTTGAGGATGTAGTGAAATACTTAGCTGCTCAAGGTGCCAATGTTAATCTGAAGATGAAGGGCGATGTTTCTATCCTCCGCGCAGTGAATGACGAAGGCAACGTGAAAATGGCCGAGCTACTCACTTCACTTGGCGTAAAAAATGATGGTTGTGAAGAAGATTGTAACTAAAAATATTAGTGCAAAATAAGGTTTAAGTCGCTCATATAGAATTAAAACCATTTAGAATGGTGTTTTAGTTTTAAACAAAACACCATGAAATCACTATACTTTAGTTGGTTTATAGCAAGTTGCCTCATGACCTCAGCTGGCCTACCAATCATTGGTAACGCTACTGAGGTTTTTGTTTATCCAGATAGCCACATCCGCACATTAGCGTCCTCTTGCGCAGCATGCCATGGCAGCAATGGCAACAGCGCTGGCATTACGCCTACACTTGCAGGATTAGAACCTGGCTACTTCAGTGCGCAAATGCTCGCTTTTAAAGACGGTAGCCGCCCCGCCACTGTCATGCATCATCATGCTAAAGGCTTAAATGCAGATGAAATCAACCAGCTAGCGACTTACTTTTCACAGCAAAAACGCGTTGCAAATACCGCGCCGACACCACAAAAATTAAAGGTCGGCCATGACAACTAAAAGCGTGAATAATCCTATGAATCGTCGCCAGTTTATTCAAACAGCCAGTGCCGCAGGTGCGTTATTGCTTAGTCAATACAGCTTTGCACTTGCAAGCAAGTCGCCACTAGGCCGTGTCGTCATAATTGGCGGGGGTTATGCAGGCACTACTGCTGCGAAATACATTCGCATGTGGAGCTTGGGCAATATCGAGACTGTCGTGATTGAAAAATCCAGTCAATTTGTCTCTTGCCCACTCAGTAACTTGGTTTTAGGTGGCAGTAAATCAATCGACGACCTCACCTTTGGCTATGATTTAGTCAAAAAAAATCATGGCGTAAAGTGGGTGAATGACGAAGTCACCTCTGTTGATACGAGCGCCAAAAAAGTTACGATGAAACGCGGTGAAATCACTTATGACCGCCTCATCATCGCACCAGGTATTGATTTCATATACGAAACACTTCCCAATATACAATCAGCCGAAGTGCAACAACAAGTGCCTCATGCGTGGAAAGCTGGCTGGCAAACGGTGAATTTGCGTAAACAATTAGAAGCGATGCCTGATGGCGGCGTGTTTGTGATGAATGTGCCTAAAGCACCCTACCGCTGCCCACCTGGGCCATATGAGCGGGTTTGCCAGGTTGCAAGCTACTTAAAAACTAACAAATCCAACAGCAAAATTATTGTGCTGGATGCCAACCCAGAAATTGTGTCCAAAAAAGGTTTATTCACAAAAGTCTGGGCAGACATGTACACGGGGATGATTGATTATCGTCCAAATAATGTGGTGGTTGAAGTCGACATCGCAACAAAAACCGTAAGAACCGATTTTGAAACAGTGACTGCCAATGTGCTCAATATTATTCCGCCACAACGTGCTGGCAAGCCAGCGCAAATGGCTGGGTTAAACAATATTGATAAACGTTGGTGTGAGGTCGATTTTCTCACCTATGAATCCAAATTATCACCGAATGTGCACGTCATTGGCGATAGCGTTTCTGCTGCTTTACCAAAATCGGCGCACATGGCGAACAGCCAAGCGCGCGTTTGCGCGAATGCCATTGTGGCGCTGATGAGTGGTCAAGCGCCAGATGCGACGCCAGTATTCGCCAACACCTGTTATAGCTATGTCAACGACAAGCAAGCCATGCATGTGGCCAATGTGTACCGTTATGACGAAGCAAAAAAAATCATGGTTTCGGCAGAAGGTGGTGGCGTTTCAGCCAGTCCTTCCGAGCAAGAAGGCCAGTATGCAAGCGCTTGGGCGGCGAATATTTGGTCTGACGTGCTTACCTAGTTTCAACCTATGCTCGAAGCGTTTATTTCTAGAGTCAGCACGCTCATTCAATTGGCGCTTTGCAGCATATCCACGTTCACTTGCGCAACTGCCGCAGAACCACCGAACAGGCTCAATCTCAATTTACCTGCTGGATTCGAAATCAATATTTTCGCAAAACTAGATAGCGAGCCGCGCATGCTGGCATTTGATAAAACTGGCAATTTATTTGTGTCGATTAGCAAAAATAATCAAATAATCATGCTGCCAGACACCAATAGGGACGGGCTTGCTGAGGCACCTGTTTTAGTATCAAATGACCTCAATGCTCCAAATGGTTTGGTCTTTGTAGGCGATGATTTACTAGTGGCGAATCAAGATGGCGTGGTAAAACTCACGAAAAAAAATGGTGTGTGGCAAAAACCTTCTCCCTTTATTCGCAATCTTCCCAGCGGTGGCCATACACTTAAAACCATCAAAATCGGGCCCGATAATTTTCTGTATATTAACGTTGGCTCCAGTTGCAATGTATGTGTTGAAGATGACCCCATGCGCGCGACCATTTTGCGTTATACGCTAGAAGGCAAGCCAGCTGGCGGGCTGGAAGTCGTAGGCAGACACACCTCATTAGCGCCGATTTGGGCAAGCGGCTTGCGTAATTCTCAAGGTTTTGCATGGCACCCCAAAACAGGTAGCATGTTTGCCACCAACGATGGCGCTGATATGCGATCTGACAAAGTAAACGGCAGAGTAAATGATGAAATCCCGCCCGAACATTTCAACAAAATTGAGCCAGGAAAACACTATGGCTGGCCATATTGCTGGGGCGGGGCTAATAATTTAAAGAGTATGACACAAGACCCGAATTTTGTTGGAAATGAAAACTTCTGCAAAACTACAACGCCTCCTGCTATCACCTTTACATCGCATTCCACACCCATTGGTATCAGTTTTTTAGATAAAACCAATTTTCCAGCTGAATATAAAAATGATGCTATTGTGGCGCTTCACGGTTCGTGGAATCGCGAGCAATTAAGTGGCTATAAATTGGTGCGCGTGAAATTTAATGGCGAAACGCCGGTCGAAGTAGTTGATTTCGCTACTGGTTGGTTGAATAATAACCAAGCGTGGGGAAGACCAATCGATGCAGTTGTAGGCCCTGATAGCGCATTGTATGTATCTGACGACCGTGCAGGATATATTTACCGCATTAGCTATAAAATGTAAGTTAATAAAAGTAACTTTAAAAAAGGTCACACTATGTTCAAATTTATCGTTTCACTAGTTGCTGGCTTACTCATTTCTTCAACCGCGTTTGCTGAAAAACTACCCGGAAACATTGGGATACACATCGCCAAGCGACATTACGAACATCCTGTGCGCTTGTTGCACCCGTATTTGGATGTATGGCACATGAAAGGACCGATGGTCGAGAAAGTCGCGCTTAAAACGCTTCCAAAGTACTTTGCCAACGTGAATATGTGCGCCAACAGCAGCAATGCAGATGTTGTGTTACTGCTGGAGCCGCAAATGTTCTACAATGCGCAACTGCGCGTATTCCATGCCGAAATTATCCTAAAAGCCTATATCAATGGCGCTGAGCCGCCAAATACAAATAGCGCGATTACAACCATTAAAAAACAGGCGCAGCAAATTGGCGATTTGGGAGTAAAGCCTGAATATTACATGGAGAAAGCTTACACTAAGGCCATCGACAAAGTGATTAAGCAGCTTGAAACGGATAGCGTATTTTTAGCAACATTAAACAAAACGCCGCCCAATAAGGCCGAAAGCCTATGTGGTGCACTGAACGACTTGCCAATTTCAACGATTTATTACTGATTTACTACTAAGGAATTTTAAAATATGAAATTTATATTGATTATCGCCGCCATTTTCGCCAGCGGTTGTGCGAATAAAATGAGCGAGCCACAAACTGCACCACAAAAAATCACTGGCTTAAAAACTCCAGAGTCCGCTGTGCAAGCCAAAGATGGGCGAATTTTTGTTTCCGAAATTGGTGGTTTTGGCAAAGATGGCGATGGCCAAATTACGGTGATTGATAAGGATGGCAAAGCCACTGTTTTCGCTAGCGGTTTAGATGACCCGAAAGGCTTGAAGATAATAGGCAATAATCTCTATGTAGCTGATAAAACCAAAGTCATGAAAATTTCGCTTAATGACAAAAAAATGAGTGTTTTTGCAGCAGCTACCGCGTTTGCATCAACGCCACAATTTTTAAACGACTTAGAGGCGGATCCGCAAGGTAATTTGTACGTGTCTGATAGCGGCGACATTATGGGCACAGGTAAAGGCGGCGCCATTTACAAAATTGATGCCAATGGAAAAGTAACCTTGCTCATCGATGGCAAGCAAGATTCACGCGTGATGGCGCCTAATGGCTTGCTGGCGGACGACACTGGTAATGTATTAATTTACGTCGATTTCACATCTGGCGTGCTATATAGCTACAACCAGCAAACTCACGCACTAACAGATATTGCAGAAGGCTTTGGCGGCGGTGATGGCTTGGTGCATCGTTCTGATGGCACGATGTACGTGAGTGATTGGAAAAGCGGCAAAGTGTATAGCGTCAACAGAAAAAATGAAGTCAAGCTATTTAAAGAAGGTTATCAATCGGCCGCAGACATTGCCATCACGACTGACGAAGCTTATTTAATGGTGCCAGACATGAAAGCAGGCGAGCTCGATTTTATTCCGCTTAAGTAAGTAGTCTAGAATAAGTGAACGAGATACGACAAGGCGCACTTCTCTGCCTGGCTGAAAGGGATGTTAGCGCAAAAACTGCTGGTGTGGCTGCACTTTATCTGACTTGGCAAATGGGCAAATTTAGTCTTGAAAGAAACGCTGAATTAACTTCAGCATTGACCATTCCGGGCCGCCCTGCCAAGCCAGTGTTGGTAAACCCACTACAAGTCGAAAAACGTTCCATGCGCACCATAGAAGGCCGCGCTAGTTTAATCCACGCCATTGCACATATTGAGTTTAACGCCATCAACTTAGCGTTGGATGCGGTTTGGCGGTTTGCAAACATGCCTAAAAGTTACTATTCTGACTGGCTTAAAGTGGCTAAAGATGAGGCCTATCATTTCTCGCTGCTCAACTCACATCTACACACTTTAGGCTATCAATATGGCGATTTTACTGGTCACAGCAGTTTGTGGGAGATGGTCGACAGAACTAAAAATGACGTACTCGCAAGAATGGCTTTGGTTCCGCGTACCATGGAAGCGCGCGGCTTAGATGCTTCGCCAAAGTTACGCAATAAATTCGCGCAGATAGGTGACACACAAGCCACGCAAATATTGGATATTATTTTGCATGATGAAATTGGTCATGTCGCGATTGGCAACACTTGGTTTAACTGGCTTTGCGAGCAACGTGACCTTGAACCAATTGCAGCTTTTGAAAGCCTTTGCCTTCAATACAGCGCACCAAAATTGCGCCCACCATTTAACCTAGAGGCAAGGCGCAAAGCGGGTTTCAGCGAGGCCGAGCTAGCATTACTATAGTTAGCCTTGCTTTAAGTCGTAAATAGATTGATTACGCCATCCAAACCAGTGTGGTTGAGCGCGTAAGTCGCTTGTTGCTGCACGATAGGCTTGGCGTGGTAAGCCACACCAACAGCCGCCGCACTCATCATTTTCAAGTCATTTGCGCCATCACCAATGCCAATAGTTTGATTGGCATTTAAGTCCAATTGGTCGCGCAATTTCACCAACTCTTGTGCTTTTCTATCGGCATCCACGATATCACCCAGAATATTTCCAGTGAGTTTTCCATCGATAATTTCAAACGTGTTCGCCACCGCGTAATCCAAGCCCAGCATGGTTTTTACGTGGTTAGCAAACAGAGTAAAACCACCAGAAACCACCATGGTTTTGATGTTATTGGCTTTACACGCAGCAATCCATTCATGCGCGCCAGAATTAGCTTGCAGGCGCTCATCAATCACGCGTTGCAATGCGGCCTCGGGCAAGCCTTTTAATAAAGCCACTCGCTTTTTCAGGCTTGCCGCAAAATCTAACTCCCCGCGCATTGCGGCCTCTGTAATCGCCGAAATCTGCGGCTTCAAATTCATCATATCGGCAATTTCATCGATACATTCAATATTAATCAGCGTCGAATCCATATCCATCACACATAGCCCAAACTGGCTTAAACGCTGGGCATCTGGCACAAGCGCACAATCAATTTTTTGCTCGGCGCAGAATGCTTTTACTTGGTCAACTTCTGTTTCATTCGTTGGCAAATAATAGGCATGTTCAGCAATTTGCATAAACTGAGCGTTGCCGCCAATTAAACGATGAATATGAGTAAGATGCGCCATGCTGATGGCGTGACCTTGAACAACTAAGCGCATGAAAAGCCTGTCATGAAAAAAGTGTCATTATAACAGCACAAGATTAAGGTAAATTGAGTGCGAACACGCTTTTTACTAGCATCTACCTAGCTTTTGCGCGAAAATATCGACTAGAACTTAAAACTACAATTAATCTCCACTCTAAAATGAATTTACACGAATATCAAGCCAAAAGTCTATTAAAACAATATGGTCTGCCAACGCCTATTGGTGCGGTTGCTGGCGATGCTGCTTCTGCGGTTGAAGTCGCGAAAAATATCAATTCAAACGCTTTTGTCGTCAAGGCGCAAATTCACGCCGGCGGACGCGGCAAGGCTGGCGGTGTAAAGTTGGTAAAATCTATCGCCGAAGTTGAAACCACGGCAAAAGCTTTGCTCGGCAAACATTTAATCACGTACCAAAATGCACCTGACGGTCAAATGGTGAATCAAGTGTTAATCGAAGAAACCTTACCGATTGCACGCGAGCTGTATTTGTCGATGCTGGTTGACCGAACGCTAGAGCGCGTCGTAGTGGTCGCCTCTTCTGCAGGCGGCATGGATATTGAAGAAATTGCGACTGCGCATCCCGAGCGAATTTTAGAGGAAGTGTGCGACCCGCTGAATGGTTTGGTGGATTTTCAGGCGCGCAATTTGGCGTTTAAGTTGGATTTGGCTGGCGAACAAATCGGTGCGTTTACTAAACTATTAAAAGGTTTGTACAAATTATTTAAAGAAAATGATTTAAGCTTGCTGGAAATTAATCCACTTATCGTGACGAATGATGGAAAATTAATCGCGCTAGATTGCAAGATGAGTGTGGATGACAACGCCTTGTATCGCCAAAAGGCACTCGCTGAACAACGCGATTGGGGTCAGGAAGATGCCAAAGAAGCCGTGGCGCATGAAGCTGGGCTTAACTACATTGCACTTAACGGCAACATTGGTTGCATGGTAAACGGTGCAGGACTTGCCATGGCAACCATGGATTTAATCAAGCTACACGGTGGCATGCCGGCTAACTTCTTGGATGTAGGCGGTGGTGCATCGGCTGAAACCGTGACCAAAGCCTTCAAAATCATTTTAGCTGATGGCAACGTGAAGGCTATTTTGGTGAACATTTTTGGTGGCATTATGCGCTGCGATATTATTGCAGAAGGCATTATTGCTGCAGTAAAAGAAGTCGGCATGACCATTCCCGTTGTCGTCCGTTTGGAAGGCACAAACGTTGATTTGGGCAAACAGATGCTACGTGAAAGTGGCTTAAATATTATCTCGGCTGAGAATTTGACTGATGCCGCCAAGCAAGCAGTGAAGGCGGTCTCATGAGCATTTTAGTCAACAAAAACACTAAAGTGTTGTGCCAAGGTTTTACTGGCAAACAAGGCACCTTTCACTCCGAACAAGCATTAGCCTACGGCACAAAAATGGTCGGTGGCGTCACGCCAGGAAAAGGTGGTCAATTGCACCTTAATTTTCCAGTATTCAATACCATGCGCGACGCGGTGCGCGCGACCAAAGCAAATGCCAGCGTGATTTATGTGCCGCCTGCCTACGCGGCAGATTCGATACTCGAGGCAGCTGACGCTGGTATTGAGTTGATTGTGTGCATTACCGAGGGCATCCCCGTGTTGGATATGCTCAACGTGAAGGCCGCGCTTAAAGCCAACGGCACGAAATTAATTGGCCCCAATTGCCCTGGTATTATTACGCCAGATGAATGCAAAATCGGCATTATGCCAGGTAGCATTCACTTGCGCGGCAAGGTGGGCGTGGTCTCGCGCTCTGGCACATTAACATATGAGGCGGTGCACCAAACTACTGCGCTCGGGCTCGGTCAAACCACCTGTGTAGGTATTGGTGGCGACCCGATTAAAGGTTTAAACTTTATTGAGTGCTTAACACTTTTTGAAGCCGACCCTGAAACAGAGGCGATTATTATGGTGGGTGAAATCGGCGGTAGTGATGAAGAAGCTGCAGCGGATTTTATTAAACATCACGTTTCTAAACCAGTTGCAGCCTATATTGCTGGGTTAACTGCGCCAAAAGGCAAACGTATGGGGCATGCTGGCGCGATTATCTCGGGTGGTTCTGGTCGTGCAGAAGACAAAATTAAAGCACTAGAAAACGCGGGCTGTGTGGTAGCAACATCACCAGCAGGTTTGGGCGAAGCGGTGTTACAGGCTATGAAACTTAAAGCAAAAGGTAAATGATTTGAAAAAATTAATTGTACTGTTATGTTTTTCACTGCTAAGCTCAGTGAGCTTTGCAGAGGATATTCCCTACCTGCTCACTGCTGCCTCAAAAGGCGATTTAGCAATGGTGAAAGCCATGCTGGAAAGCGGCGTAAGCCCCAATACTAAAGACGCGGATGACATCACGGCACTGATGTACGCTGCACGTAAAGATAAAGCAGATGTGGTTGCCGCGCTGATTAATAAGGGCGCAGATGTGAATGCCAAAGACAAAGGTGGATGGACCGCGCTGATGTTCGCAGCACGAAAAAATTTCGTTGCTACTGTAAAAGTGCTGCTAGATAAAGGCGCCGACCCAAAGATCCGTGATGAAAGCGGCTGGAGCGCATTTGGTATGGCGTCGACTGCAGGTTACAGCGAAGTGGTCGATTTAATGCTAAAGCATGGCGTAGACACCAATACTAAGACGGATGACGGCAAAACCTCGCTGATGTACGCAGCAAAAAGTGGCGATGTGCCCACGATTACCTCGCTGATGGCGCAAGGCGCGCAAGCTAACGCGCATGATAGGCTTGGCGCAACACCGCTGATGTACGCCGCACGCGAAGGCCATGCGCCCGCAGTAGCCTATTTATTAAGTAAGGGAGCCAACGTTGACGAGCAAGATCAGTCACGTTGGACGGCGCTCACTTGGGCGGTAAAAAGAGCACACGTGGAGGCCGCCAAAGCCCTTATTGCTAAAGACGCGGATGTTGATCACGAAGATTCTCAACATACTTCTTTATTGCAAATAGCGGTAGATACAGATTCTGTAGACATGGTGAAATTGCTGCTCGATAACAAGGCCGATGTGAAGGCGCGTGATAAATATGGTTTAACTGCCTATGTATACGCGCTAAAAAAACAAAATCCTGCGATTGTAAAATTGCTTAAAGATGCGGGCGGAAAGTATTAACACTCATCCCTTATGAAAATCGCACTGGCGCAAATTAATTGCATCGTTGGCGATATTGAAGGTAATGCCAATAAAATTATTGATTACGCCAATCGCGCGTCTCAAGCAGGCGCAAGCCTAATCATTACCCCAGAGTTAGCGTTGTGTGGCTATCCGCCCGAAGATTTATTATTCCGTGACGATTTTAAGCATGCCTGCGAGCAAGCATTGACGCGCCTTAGCGAGGCATTGCCAAACATCACTTTATTGATCGGGCATCCACATCTACAAGATGGAAAGCTCTTCAACGCGGCTTCTGTGCTTGAGGGCGGCAAAATTACCGCGACCTACCACAAACAATGTTTGCCCAATTACAGCGTGTTTGATGAAGAACGCTATTTTGAGGCGGGCAATACTTCTTTAGTTTTTTCGCACTGCGGCACAAAATTTGGCGTGATGATTTGCGCCGATGGATGGGAAGCCGCACCAGCGCTTAAAGCCAAGCAAGCAGGCGCAGAGTTTTTGCTGGCGCTTAACGCCTCACCTTACCACATGGATAAACTTGAAGCGCGCTACGAGGTGATTGCCGAGCGCGCCAAAGAAACGGGTTTGCCAGTTATTTACGTGAATATGGTCGGCGGGCAAGACGAGCTGGTATTTGATGGTGATTCGTTTGTGTTAAACAATCAAGGCAAAGTAACGCAACAATTGCCAAGCTTTATTGAGGTTTTAAGTTTTGTCGAAATCGTCAACAATCAACCCGTGAACGCCGAGATTTCAACTAAACCAAGTTTAGAAGCATCGGTCTACAACGCGCTTAAATTGGGCTTGGCAGATTATGTCAATAAAAATGGCTTTCCAAGTGTGGTGTTAGGGCTTTCGGGCGGAATCGATTCAGCGCTAACCTTGGCCATTGCCGTGGATGCTCTGGGTGCAGAGCGCGTAAAAGTGGTGCTGATGTCATCCGAATTCACCTCGAACATGAGCGTGGATGACGCGATTGAAATGGCGAATTTAGTTGGTGTGAAATACAGCCAGCTGCCCATTAAAGATTTGTTTGAATTATTTCGCGAAACGCTCGCGCCTGAGTTTGGCGACTTGCCTTTCAATACCGCCGAAGAGAACCTGCAAGCGCGCATTCGCGGCATGTTACTAATGGCGCTCTCCAATAAGTTCGGCAGCATCGTGCTCACCACCGGCAATAAATCCGAGATGGCGGTGGGTTACAGCACGCTGTATGGCGATATGGCGGGCGGCTTCTCACTGCTGAAGGATGTGCCAAAAACATTGGTCTATAAACTTGCCGAATATCGAAATTCAATTTCTAAAATCATTCCTGAGCGCATCATCACCCGCGCGCCAAGCGCCGAGCTGCGCGCCAATCAAACCGACCAGGACAGTTTGCCACCTTATGAGATTTTGGACACCATTATGCAGGCCTACGTAGAGGAAGATTTAAGTCGCGCCGCCATTATTGCCAAAGGATTTACCGAAAAAGACGTGAATCGCGTCACCAATTTGATTGACCACAACGAATATAAACGCCGCCAAGCACCGGTTGGGGTTAGAATTACGCAACGAGGGTTTGGCAAAGACAGGCGTTATCCGATAACATGTAAGTTAAAATTTGATTAACTCAATCGATATAAGATTTTTGGGGAGCATGACATGAAAAAAATAGAAGCGGTGATTAAACCTTTCAAATTGGACGAAGTGCGCGAAGCGCTATCTGAGATTGGTGCTAACGGCCTCACGGTGACCGAAGTAAAAGGTTTTGGCCGCCAAAAAGGCCACACCGAGCTTTATCGCGGTGCGGAATACGTGGTGGATTTTTTACCGAAAATTAAAATCGAGCTGGTGGTCACCGAAGAAATGGTAGAAGCCGCCATGGAAGCCATTATCAAAGCCGCGCATACCGGTAAAATTGGCGATGGCAAGATTTTTGTGAGCTCGGTTGAGCAAGTGATTCGGATTAGAACGGGCGAAACCGGAGAGGCGGCGGTTTGACTAGTGGCAGAGCCATACTATTACCTCTTTGGAATTAAAAAATGAATAGGTTATTAGTTCTACTACTCTTGGTAATTAGTAATAGTGTGCATGCTCAAGTTTATAAATGTGTGAAAAATAACAATGTTAGCTATAGTGACAAGCCATGTGATGGTATAGCAAATCGTAACACCTTAAATTCACCATCAGATTTAAAAGAAGGAATATCAGCATACGAGCTTGGAAACTACGACTTGGCACAAAAAAAACTCACTCCGTTGTCAGTAGAGGGCGATGCAATGGCACAAAACATCTTGGGTAGAATGTATATGGAAGGTAGCGGAGTACCTCAAGACTTCAGAAAAGCACTCACTTTATTTCAGAAAGCAGCCAGTAAAGGATTGGCGAACGCACAGAGTAACCTAGGCGTTATGTATGCATCTGGTAGCGGTGTGAATCAAGACTATAAGCTTTCAATTACTTGGTTTAAAAAGGCTGCAGACCAAGGTTTTAAAATTGCAATGCTTAATCTGGCAGATATGTACGAAAATGGTTTGGGCACTTATCCAGATCAAGTAGAGGCTACTAAGTGGCGTAATAAAGCTAACGGTGTGGAAGTTGCCAAAAAAAATGACTTAGTTAATGTTGAGACCGTTGGTAATAGCGATTATCAAGAGGGGCTAAAACATTATTATAATTTTGAATTTTCAGAGGCTTACAAATTTTTTCTTAAAGCAGCCAAAAGCGGAAATTCAGAAGCACAACTAAGATTGGCATTAATGTACCGACAGGGGCAAGGAATTCAGAAAAATGTGGATCAAGCACAGTATTGGGCAAAAAAAGCAGAAGAAGGAAAGCATAACCTTAACGATAACAGAGATCGCGTGCTAATCTATGACTCAAGTGCAAGTCAACCTTCTATACCAACACCGAAAGCCGCTCCTAGTCAGTCACCTTCTACTCCAGCTATACCAGAACCTGGCATGCCTTATACAAAATAACCAATCAAATAAAGCACGTATAGCGGACTAGATAGCATTATCCGCCCTGCAAAACCAAATGCCAACCATCTTAAAAACCATCCTTCTGCTCACCATCTCCAACGTGTTTATGACGTTTGCATGGTACGCGCATCTTAAGAATTTAGGCAGTAAACCTTGGATAATCGCCGCACTTGTCAGCTGGGGCATTGCGCTGTTTGAATATCTGTTTCAGGTGCCAGCCAACCGCATTGGCTACACCGTATTGTCGCTCTCGCAACTCAAAATTCTGCAAGAAGTGATTACTTTGAGTGTGTTTGTGCCGTTTGCGATTTTTTATATGCAACAGCCGATTAAGCTGGATTTTGTGTGGGCGGGCTTGTGTTTGCTCGGTGCGGTGTATTTTATGTTTAGAACAGCTTAACGGGCAAAAAAGTAAAATTGGCATGCCCTGCAGACCAATATCCATGCGGCTTACAGAACGTCAATTTATAGCTTTTCTTTGTCTTTAAACGCACCTCTTACAAAATCCAAATCTTCTTGAGTATCCACGCCACTTGCAGGCGCATTTTGTGTAATCGTCACGCCAATTTTATAGCCGTGATGCAGCACACGCAATTGTTCTAAACTCTCAGTTTTTTCCAGCTCTGTCACCGCGAGATTGGCGTATTTTTTAAGAAAGCCAACGCGATAAGCGTAAATGCCAATGTGGCGATAGGCTTGAATGTGTTGCTTGTGCGCATCATCGCGCGGATACGGAATGGGCGAGCGGCTAAAATACAGCGCGTTGCCGTTGGCATCCATCACC
>JANYCB010000041.1 GCA_025360485.1 Methylotenera sp.
ACAATGTAAGTTGCCGCCATCGCGTTGGAAAATTTCGTGTGCTTTTAGATGTATAACTACATATAAATCGCCCGTTGGGCCGCCATTGACGCCAGCTTCGCCTTCGCCAGTCAGGCGGATTCTGTCACCTTCATCTACACCGGCTGGGATTTTGACGGACAAGGTTTTGTTTTGCTTTACGCGGCCAGCGGCGTGGCAAGTAGGGCAAGGTTCTTTGACCATTTTTCCTGTGCCGTGACATTTTGGGCAGGTTTGTTGTACTGAGAAAAAGCCTTGTTGCATGCGTACTTGGCCGTGACCAGCACAGGTTGTGCAGGTAACAGGTTGTGTGCCAGGGCGCGCGCCAGAGCCTTTGCAGGTCTCGCAGGTAGCTTGCACGGGGATGCGAATTTTAGTTTCGGTACCTTTAGCAGCGTCTTCTAGTGATATTTCCATGTTGTAGCGTAAATCCGCGCCGCGATACACATTGTTGCGTTGCCCGCCTGCGCGACCGCCACCAAAAATATCGCCAAAAATATCACCAAATGCATCGCCAAAACCTGCACCACCAAAGCCCGCACCTGCTCCACCGCCCATACTTTGGTCTACGCCAGCATGGCCATATTGGTCGTAAGCAGCACGTTTTTGGTCATCCGAGAGCATTTCATAGGCTTCTTTTGCCTCTTTAAACTGTGCTTCAGATTTTGGGTTATCCGGGTTGCGATCAGGATGATGCTTCATCGCCAGTTTGCGATAAGATTTTTTTATATCTTCTTCTGAGGCGTCTTTATTGACGCCGAGCACTTCGTAGTAATCTCTTTTTGCGGCCATTTTATATCCAATTGCTTAAGGTGAATGTTGCGTTTGGCATAGACAAAAGCCACGATGTCCGTGGCTCTTGTCTTGCTTGTTAAGCGCTAACTCTCTGCATTAGTCTTTTTTCACTTCTTCAAACTCTGCATCTACTACTTCTGCATCAACCGTTTTTTCGCCTTCAGGGCTTGGTTGTGCGCTTTCGGCATTTTGCTCTGCTTGTTGCGCAGCATACACTTTTTCGCCCAGTTTTTGTGAAGCTTCCATCAGCGTATTGGTTTTGGCTTCAATGGTTGCTTTGTCGCCTTCTTTCATGACATCTTCGACATCTTTAATCGCGGTTTCAATCGCCGCCTTTTCAGCTTCGTCTAACTTGTCGCCATGCTCGGTAAGAGATTTTTTCACGCTGTGCACCATGCCGTCTGCGGCGTTACGCGCATCGACTAATTCACGCAATGCTTTGTCTTCTTCCGCGTGTGTGGCAGCATCTTCTTCCATGCGCTTAATTTCATCTTCACTCAGGCCGCTATTGGCCTTAATAGTGATTTTGTTCTCTTTGCCCGTGGCTTTATCTTTTGCTGAAACATGCAAAATACCGTTGGCATCAATATCAAATGTCACTTCAATTTGCGGCATACCACGTGGAGACGGCGGAATATCGCTTAAGTTGAATTGACCGAGCGATTTGTTGGCGCTTGCCATTTCACGCTCACCTTGCAGCACTTGAATAGTTACCGCATTTTGGTTGTCTTCAGCAGTTGAGAATGTTTGCGCTGCCTTAGTAGGAATGGTCGTGTTTTTCTTGATGAGTTTAGTCATCACACCGCCTAGCGTTTCAATACCAAGTGATAACGGCGTTACGTCTAGTAATAGCACGTCTTTCACATCACCTTGCAACACACCACCCTGAATCGCCGCGCCCACAGCCACTGCTTCGTCAGGGTTCACGTCTTTACGTGGCTCTTTACCGAAGATTTCTTTCACTTTCTCTTGCACTTTTGGCATACGGCTTTGACCGCCAACCAAAATCACGTCGGTAATATCTTCAATTTTTACGCCCGCGTCTTTAATCGCCATTTTACAAGGCGCCATGGTGCGTTCGATTAAATCATCTACTAAACTTTCCAATTTTGCACGAGTGATTTTTACCACCAAATGCTTCGGACCAGTCGCATCCGCCGTGATATAAGGCAAATTCACTTCGGTCTGTGTCGCGCCAGAAAGCTCAATTTTGGCTTTTTCTGCAGCTTCTTTTAAGCGTTGTTTGGCTAATAAATCGTTACGCAAATCTAAGCCACCATTATCTTTTTTGAATTCGTCGGCCAAAAAGTCGATGATGCGGTTATCAAAGTCTTCACCACCAAGGAATGTATCGCCATTGGTAGAAAGCACTTCAAATTGATGTTCACCATCAATGCTGGAAATTTCGATAATTGATACGTCAAAAGTACCGCCACCTAAGTCGTACACGGCAATTTTGCGGTCGCCTTCTTGTTTGTCTAAGCCAAACGCCAGCGCAGCCGCTGTTGGCTCATTAATGATACGTTTAACATCTAAACCAGCGATACGGCCCGCGTCTTTTGTGGCTTGGCGCTGAGAATCGTTAAAGTAAGCAGGCACGGTAATCACTGCTTCGGTCACTTCTTCACCTAAGTAATCTTCAGCGGTTTTTTTCATTTTGCGCAGCACTTCAGCCGAGATTTGTGGCGGAGCCATTTTCACGCCGCGCACTTCTACCCACGCGTCGCCGTTATCGGCTTTGGCAATGGTGTAAGGCATCAGCTTAATGTCTTTTTGTACTTCTTTCTCCTCAAAACGGCGACCAATCAAACGCTTCACAGCGTAAAGTGTGTTTTTTGGATTAGTCACCGCTTGGCGTTTGGCAGGCGCACCCGCTAAAATTTCACCATCCTCTTGATACGCGATAATGGATGGTGTGGTGCGCGTACCTTCTGCGTTTTCAATCACGCGTGGCTTGCCGCCTTCCATCACGGCGACGCAAGAGTTCGTTGTTCCTAAATCAATACCAATAATTTTGCCCATTTTTTAATTCCTTTTTCTTTCAATCTATCTAATTTAACTTGGTTAATTAAAACCGTCTTAAACGTAATGTTGGGTGATTTTTTGTCTTTTCAATAGCCTTAAAAAATTAAGGCTATTATTTTTCAACCATGCTTATTTTGCAACCATCACTAGCGCAGGCCTTAATACACGGTCATTAAGCGTGTAGCCTTTTTGTAATACGCTGGTGACGGTATTCGGCTCGCCGCTGTTTTCTAGCATGCTGATGGCTTGATGCTTATTCGGATCAAATTTTTCACCAACAGGATTTATTTCAGTAATATTGAATTTTTCAAATACCGAACTAAGCTGTTTAGAAGTGAGTTCCACACCGTTTTTGTAACTTTCCACATCGGCGTTTCCTACAGCCAGCGCAGCATCTAGACTATCTTTTACTGCCAATAACTCGCCGCTAAATTTTTCTAAAGCAAATTTACGCGCTTTGTCGATGTCGTCCATGGCGCGACGACGAATGTTTTCGCCTTCTGCTTTTGCATAGAGCACTGCGGCTTGTGCTTCTGCGAGTTGCGCTTCTAATTCGTCTATACCCGCTTGTGCGTCCAAGGCTTCTGTCTCAACAGTTTCATCAATTTCTTCAGGGTTCGTGTCTTGTTTATTTTTAGTCATAAAGCATCCTTACCAATATAAATTATTTTGACTACAGGTGGGTAAATGGGGATTATTTGTAAAATTTCAAGTGATGGTGAGTGAAATTTGGTCTTGTGTGTGATTAGAGCTAAGCATATCAACTAGTTGCCGTAATAGTTGGGCGGTAGCGCTTGGTGACGTGCTTTGTAGCGATCGTAACTCCATAAATATTGAGTAGGGCATTGTTGAATCATGCATTCAATCTCAACATTGAGTAAAGCAGGCGTTGCGATGCCGCCTGAGGCAATGGGTTTAATATGAATATGGTAACCGCGTCCGCAACTTAACCGCTCACCAAACGCCATAAGTACTTGCGCGCCTGTTTTTTGCGCTAGTTTTGAGGCTAGCGTCATTGTGTAAGCAGGACGGCCAAAGAAAGGCGCCCATTCGCCTTCGCCTTTAAATGGTGCTTGATCTGGCAACATGCCAATGGCTTCTCCGCGTTTAAGTGCTTGTAATAGCAGCTTGACGCCACTGCCGTTGGCGGGGGCAAGCGTGATTTTGCCGCGCTGTCGCCCACTGTTAATCAGCGGTAATAGCCAGCGCTGGCGAGGCTCACGGAACAGCACTGCCATTGGGTGGCGTGCACCATAATACAGTGAAGTGATCTCAAAACAGCCTAAATGTGGCGTCAGAAAAATGATACCTTTGCCAGCAGCTAAAGCAGTATCTACATGTTGCCAGCCATCACAGTCTTTCACTAAGGCAAGCACCGAGGATTGATTGCGTAGCCAAATGGGAAAGCTTTCTAAAAGCGCTTTACCAGTTTCTGCTATGTTTTGCCGCAACAATAGTTTTTTGTCTAATGCAAATCCGCATAAATCGATGTTTCTGCGCACGACGCGTTTGTGTTTGCTGAAGCTAAAGTAGGACAACCATCCAAGCAAGACACCAAGCCCATGTATTATAGGCAATGGCAGCATGGCAAATAGCGATAGTGCGCTTTGGCTTATTCGGTATAATAGCTTAGACATTTTGGTATTATAACTGCTCGCACAATGGCACGGTTTAGTTGGTCGCAGGCAGGCGCATTTTTTTATTTAAAAGTACCCAGCATATTGAACATTTTAATTGTTAAGCTTTCATCCTTGGGCGATGTTTTACATAACTTGCCTATTATTTGGGATATTCGTGCGCAATATCCAGACGCTAGAATTGATTGGGTGATAGAAGAAAATTATGTGAGTTTACTTACACCTTTGCTGAACTCTGAAGATTTTAAAGGCATCGATCATATTATTCCGATTGCTATGCGGCGTTGGAAAAAAAATTTATTGAGTCGACAAACGTGCCAAGAATGGCAGGTTTTTCGTCAAGAGTTAAATTCTGTTAGCTATGACATTGTGATTGAGACGCAAGGCTTGCTTAAGGCTGCATGGCTTACGCGACTTGCAACGCGCAATAAGGATGCAGTTATTGCCGGACTAGGAAATGCCACTGAAGATTCAGGTTACGAGCCCTTAGCGCGCTTGTTTTACACCGAAAGTGTGCTGGTGCCGCTGCGTTGCCATGCGGTTGATCGTTCTCGCTGGGTCGCTGCGGCCGCCATGGATGTGTCTGTACCTGACAATAAAGCCTCTCCACCACAGTTTTACCCACCTGCATTCATACAAAATTTGCAGCAAAACTCACAACTTTTTACCAAGCCTTATGTGCTTTTTTTTCATGCTACCGCACGTGTAGCCAAAGCCTGGAGTGAAAATGGCTGGATTGTGCTAGGGAAAATGCTGGCGGAACAAGGCAAGCAGGTAGTTTTGCCTTGGGGTAATGCGCAAGAAAAAATTGTTAGCCAACGTTTAAGTATGCACATCCCTAATGCTGTCGTGCCTCAAGCATTAACCATACAACAATGGTTTGGAGTGATTGCAGGTGCAGAGCTGACTGTAGGCGTAGATACTGGCCTCACACATTTATCTGCAATGATGATGAAACCCACTATAGAGCTCTATTGCGATTCCCCGCGCTGGAAAACCGAAGCTTATTGGTCAGACAATATCAAGAACTTAGGCGATACGGATAAGCCCCCAAGCGTTGATCAAGTATTAGATTGCGTTAAGTTCTATTTCTAAATAATACTGATTAGCTACGTGCAGAAAGTACAATGTGTATCGTGATATGATTAAATGCGCGGATTAGACAAATTGCGTTATCAGGATGAATATTAGGATGAATAAATGAATTGGCTTTTAAAATATATGACAAACTCAAACATGAGTAAGTTGAAACTATTAGAGCTTTCTCTATTAATGCTATTAGTGATTGCGCTGCCAAGCTTAGAAGCTCCTAAAAATGTATTTTTAGTTTTTTATGTGGTGGTGGCATTGTATCGACAAATTAGCACTAAAGAATTGCATGGTTGGCAATTTTGGGATTGGTTATTTCTGGCGCTCATTGGCTCAGCTTTGCTCAGCAGCATTTTTGCTGGCATTACTCCAGGTGATGAATGGAAAGGTTTTAGAGTTTTGGTCACCTATGTGAGTGTGGGCTGGCTGGTTTCTAGAGCAAACTACTCAAAAACAGAAATGTCCTGGATATTTGGCTTGGCGATTGTTGGGGTTATCCCACCTTTATTTTGGGGTTATTGCCAGTATTTATGGCTACACACTAAGCATGATTTGCAGCTCCATTCTGTAGGGCACGTCAATCATACCGCTATTTACTTAACCATTATTTTTGGCGCAACGGTAGGTGCAAGTTTAAGTTTGTGGCAATCGTCCAGTTTAAAAATTCGTATTAGTTTATTATTGCTTTCGACTCTTTTACTGTTAAGTTTAATTGTTGGACAAAGCCGAGGCGCGCTGGGGGTAGGGTTTTTATTAGCTATCATTTTGATTGCTTTGTTAAGTAAACAGGTTAAAACAAAGTGGATCGCGCTTTCTATTTTGGCACTTTCTTCGCTCTTGGCTATTTTATTAAATGTAGGTATTGTACAAAAAGAAATAGTGAATCAAAACAATAACAATATATTGTCTTTTCGAGACAAAGTTTGGAATGTGTCACTCGAAGCCAGTCGTTTCTACCCTTTGCTCGGTATTGGAATGGATAATTGGAAGCTGATTAAGCCAGAAGATATTAAAAAATCGGTCGAAAAACGCCATAAAACCTATGATGCAAGCCAGTATTATTTTGCCGGACACTCACATAATTTATATCTTTCTACGCTTGTAGAACGAGGCTATTTGGGCTTAACTGTTTTGCTGGTACTAATGTTTGCATGGATGCGCCAGCTATGTCAAAGTTGTGGTTTAACGCGAAAAGATACGGCGGCAGCCTATTTATGGGCGGGGTCATTGAGTGCTTGGATGGCGACATTTGGTATTGGTACCGTCAACACAACGATGCATCATGAACATGGTATTTTGGCGTTCTTAATGTTAGGGCTGTGTTTATCCTATTCTCGTAATTTGCAAAGTAATTTGAAATAAACTTTTAAAGTTGAATCTAGAGTAGAAAATTGCTATCAGTCACTATCATTACTAAGAACGAGGAAGATGCTATTGCTGATTGTCTCGCTTCTGTGTCATGGGCAGATGAAATTATTGTGGTGGATTCTGGCAGCACAGATAAAACAATAGAAATTTGTAAGGCGCATGGTGCAAAGGTCCGTATTGCAAATGAGTGGCCAGGTTTCGGACCCCAAAAAAACTTAGCACTTAGTTTAGCTAGTCATGATTGGGTGCTGTCGATAGATGCGGATGAGCGCTTAAGCTCAAATTTGCGAGATGAAATTCAGCAAGTTCTCAGTTTAAATCTGCAAAACACAGCCTTCCGCATACCTAGAAGTTCTAGTTATTGTGGCCAATTTATGCGCCACAGTGGCTGGTCTCCAGATTATGTATTGCGTCTGTTCCCTAGATTAACGGCCAAGTTTAGCGATGACGTTGTGCATGAACATGTGATTTTTAATGGAGAAGTGAGAACGCTCAAAAATCCTATTTTGCACATCAGTTATACCGATTTAGAAGAAGTGTTGGATAAAACCAATCGTTACTCAAGTGATGGGGCGCAAATGTTTGCCGATCGAGGTAAAAAATCCTCACTTAGCAAGGCTGTCTTGCATGGCTTGTGGGCTTTTTTTCGTACTTATGTGTTGCGACTCGGCTTTCTTGATGGCTGCATGGGATTTGTTTTGGCGGTTTCTAATGCTGAGACTACTTATTATCGCTATTTAAAACTCATGTTATTAACGAAGCGCAAGCCCAGCAATATAACCCAAAAATAATGCTTAAATTATCAGAATTTTCCTTCAAAGATTGGTTAAAACTGCGCCCGCTAGACATAGCCTTTAAACAAGTACGTAACGATGTGTGGCTAAGCTATTACACCAGTCAAAAGCCAGCAGAGTTAAACCAGTTTTTAGCTGATAATAATCATTTGGCAGGTAAAAATATTGCGATTGTTGTTGCTTTTGAGCAGCCTTGGGCGGTAAATTGGTTGCTGCAAATGGCTAAAAAAAATCTGATTAACACCACTGTTTTAGTGTTTGATAACTCACATAAAGCCACAGCCAGAGCTGAGTTAGAGGCAGTTTGCAAAAAAAATGGTGCGCCCTATTTGGCCTTGCCAATGAACCGCACTAAGCATGTTAATCGATCGCACGGTATGGCCATGTCTTGGATTTACAATAACGTTATCCGTATTATTCAGCCTAAACTATTTGCGTTTATCGATCATGATTTAATATCAGTGAGTGAGGTTGATTTTGAAGAAAGATTAGCTGATCAAAAGTTTTTTGGTAGAGCAGGCGGCAAATTTCCGCAGTATTGGTCTTTATGGGCGGGTTATTGTATTTTTGATTTCGCTTATGTTAAAAATAAACCACTTAATTTTTTGTATGATTTCTCGCGCGGGCTGGATACAGGCGGCAGAAATTGGGATAGCATTTATTCGCAATTCGAGAAAGAACAGATTCGCTTTGCAAAAAATGAACAGGTTAATATTAAGTTACCTGAGTCGCAACTAGCATCCGTGCAAATGATAGATGAACGCTGGGTGCATATTGGCGGCATTAGTTATAACGATGGCTTTAAAGCCAAATCTGATTTTTTTGGCATACTGGCCGATTCGTTGGAGCAAGATAACAACTGGCGACGGTTTATAACAATATGAAACTAAACAAAACCGCACTTTTTTTAAAAACCAAGCATTTAGGCGACTCTGTAATTTTAACGTCAGCCATTTCTGCGCTACCGCACGATTTTGTGGTGGACGTACTATGCTTTAGAGAAAGTGCGGCTATTTTTGAAATGAACCCACGCGTGCGGCATGTATTGACTGTGCCGCGCCATTTGAAAGGTTTTGCGCGTTGGCGAGAATATTGGCGCCTATTAGCTTTGATGCGTAGCCAGCAGTATGATGTTCTGGCACAGTTTTCGGACGATTGGCGTGGCGCTTTTTTAGCGCGAATGCTGAATGCAAAAACAAGTGTAGCGCGGCAGTCGAAAAAACGGCCTGCATTTTGGTCAAATTCATTTGGGCAGATTGCAAAACTCACACCAACTTCTAGGCCCGCCGCCGAGCAAGATGTTGATTTGCTCAGGAAAATAGGGCTTTATAGTGAGTCATATGCGCCAGCCTATCAGTTGGAAGTTTCTTCGGCAACTAGGCTAGCTGTAGATGAATGGCTTAAGTCGAATGTGGGTAAGGGCGAGTTAAATAAGCTCATAGTTATTCATGCCGCAGCTAGGTGGAAATTTAAAGGCTTATTGCATGTGACTTGGGCAGCATTAATAGATTTACTGCATCAGCGTGGTTATACCGTAGTGCTTAGCGGCGCTGCGAGTGATTTAGCCTTTAATCAGGCCTTAATTGCACTTTGCCAAAAAGTACCTTTTCTCACCAATGACTTTGATTTAGCTAAAACTGCGGCATTGTTTCAACAGGCGGATTTGGTGGTTACTATCGATTCTATGACTGTTCACATGGCAAGTGCGGTACAAACGCCAGTCGTTGCCTTGTTTGGCCCAACAGACGAGCGCATATGGGCGCCATGGCGAGTGCCGCATCGTGTGGTAGCACTGGGAGCGAGCGATTCCGCCTCGTTTGCATGCAGACCCTGTGGTTTGGATGGCTGTGCAGGCAGCAAAGCCAGCCAATGCTTATACGCAGTCACCTCAGCACAGATTTTAGCTGCGATTGATGACCTTTTGTCTAGCGAGCTCATAGACTGCTAGGGCTGATAAATACATGCCTTCAAGCGTAAATGGCGTGTGTCGAGTAGGCGTTAGTTTTTTCGATTTTTTTTCTATTTGATTGCTCATCGCTTTTGCAAGCGCTTCAGGGCTTTTTGTTGGCACTAGTGTTCCTTGGGCATAACCTTCCAAAGATTCTGGGATGCCGCCTATCGGACAGCTAATCACGGGTAAGCCAACCGACATGGCTTGCAACAAGGCTTGCGGCACCCCTTCATTGGCGTAGCTTGGCAGTACGAAACAATCCATAGCCTGCAAATAAGGTAGCACATTGCTTTGATTGCCAACGAGGTGAATGTTGTGTGGAAAATGTGTTTCGCTAATCAGTTTTATACAGTTATCCAATTGCGGACCGTCACCTACAATTATTAAAGAAATATTGGGGTTATGAAGTAAATCAAAAGCTTGAACGAGGTCGCTGTGACCTTTCCAAGAGCGTAAAGTAGCGCAGATGCCAAAAATAAAATGGTTGCTTGGTAAGTTAAGCAACTCACGTTGCTTTTGCGTATTCCCAGCGATGAATACATCGGTATCAATGCCTGTTGGCACAGAAAACACGCTGTTTGCATCTACAAACCCATCACCAGTCAAAAGTTTGCAAATGCTCACACCAGTTGTCATTACCGCCTCTGCACCTTTGTTGTATAGCCAGCGGGTTGGTTTGTTGCGGTGCACTGGCGCGCTAATGTGTCTAGTGCGCACGATGGCAGGTTTTTGTTTCAGCGTAAGCCTTGCAAGCGCGCTAAGCCAATGGTCTGTGCTGGAGTGGCAGTTAATCACATCAGGTTTTTCTTGCTTAATAACTTGGCGCAAGGCCAAAAAATCTGCCCAACGTTTCTTTTTAAGTCGAATCGGAAAGGCCCTAACCCCATATGACGATGCTTTTTTTGCAATCTGGCTATCAACATCAGCCGCTAATATCACTTCGTGCTGGTGGCGAATGAATACTTGAGATTCTGTTAAGATTCGAATTTCTTGCCCACCCCAGCCAGATGAAGCTTCAGTGTGAAGAATGCGCAATTGTGCCGACTTTCTTTTGATTGATGAGGGTGCTATATAAATTCAGCCAAAGCTCGCTTGCTTTACCTAAATCATAATTGAGCGATAGCTTCCGCGCATTTTGAGACATTTCATCCTTATTTTGCCATACTATTTGCAGCGCATTTGCGATGCTCGATGCCTCTTTTTCACAAACCGCGCCAGCATGGTGTTTGGTTACTGCATCAGCGATGCCAACGGCATCAGTGACTATGACGGGCAGTGCGCAACATAAAGCCTCTAGTACCGCGTTTGGAAAGCTGTCATAAAGTGAAGGTAAACAGAACATATCTGCAGCAGTTAAAAAAGGCGTTACGTCGTGTTGCGGCCCTGTCACCAACACTCTTTTGTCCAGCGCATACTCTTTAACACGTTTTTTTAACTTTGCTAATTGTTTGTCGTGGCCCACAATAATAAGCTGAAACTCTGCCAATGATTTAACCGCATCTAACAAATCAAAAGCACCTTTTCTGGCGAAGCCAGAACCTACAAAAACTACAGTTGGTGCATTTGGATTCAGACCAAGTTTTGTTTTTTCTGCAGCTTTTAATGCAGGTGATGTAGGGGTAAAGGCACTGCCGTCTATACCATTTTCTATCAGTACGATTCTGTTTTCAGCTACATCGTACCAATCGATTAGTTCCTGCTTAACCAAGCGACTATTGGCGACATAAGTTAAATGGGGTTCGTTTGCCATGGCTTTTTCCATGCGAATTACAGCACTATGATAAGGATCTATTTTAAGCCATAAGCGCGTATACCAAGGGCTGACCTTTGCCAATCTTGCAACCCAAGAGGCGTGTATACCATCACCCAGTCGGTAAATATCCGCACCTAGCAGACGTTCGTGTGATTGAATAAGATCAAAATCGTGCGTCTCTAAAATATGATCTACTGAGCGCTGAAAAGCTAAAAATTTAGAGGTTCGACTTTTACCGTTTGCTTCTGCTTTTATCCAGTCCTGACCAGTTAAAGAGGACACGTCGTCATTTTTTGCCCAAGATTCAGCGATAATTGAAGTGTGAATGTTAAAGTTACTAAGTCCTTGAATTGTTCGGAGGATGAATTTTTCTGCACCACCAAACGGGTTGAATTTGCGGCGAATAATAGCAATTTTCATAAAAACATACTAACTGAATATCAAAATAAGCGTCAAAAGTTATCTAAACTATTGTCTTGCATCAAGCTTGCTATTACGGTACTTGAAAACAAAGAATTTAGTTTTTTGTGCAGTTTATTAATAGATTTTGTGTCTGTCATTTGCCCAGTCAGAATAGAGCTCACGTTGCTGGTATGCCATAAAATATTTTGTAAAAAATTACGGCCCATTAATAGAAATGGCTGCTTATCTTTAATGTGATTACGATAAAGTGCATCTGCAACATCGCCCTCAGCCTTTTCAAAGTTAAAACCAGAATGAATTAAAAAATCCCTTTTGATTAAGAAACAATAAGACATCATTTTATTGCTGCTGGTGTTTAAGGTGTGGTGATAGGAAAACTGATTTTCTTTGAATTTTCTAATTAATTGGCTATACCAACTTGCAAATGGGTTTATGTCACGCACAATGCTGCTCGCGCCGACTGCATTTGGATATTGGCTTACAAGGTCAAGCAAATCTTTATCCCAGGCTTTTTTTAAAACTATTGTGTCGCTATGAAATAGTAAAACCCAATCGCCTTTGGCAGCTTTTATACCAATGTCTAGTGCCTGCTTATGGCCTAGGCCGCCAATAGAGGCGTTGTTATTTTTAATAAGTTGAATCCATTTATTTTTCTCTAAATATGCGAGAGATTCATCCGCAGAATTATTATCAATCACAATGACTTCGATATTAAGTGTGGAAAATTTCTTTAAAGCTCTTAAGCAAAGTCTGGTGACTTGGTAAGTTTTGTATTGGGGAATAATAATCGAAATGGTTGGCTGCATATTTTTAAAGCGATTTAGCGTGCGTAAGTGTTTGTTTTTCCAAGGTAGAGCACATTGATAATAACGTATAACAAACGCTCAGGTCAATTGTGCCGCGTGTGCTAATAGGAAAATCAAGATAAAATGGCGGTGGTTTAAGTTAATTCTTAATTTTGGATTAATGCAGCTAAGCATCATTCGTTTGACGATAAGCCTCACATTGGGGATAATTGAGACAGTTCGTTAATTCCTGTAGGTCTTATATAAAATGAAGCAATCCCATATAGAAGTGACTGAACGTATCATTGAGGTTAGTCGCCCAACACGTTCAGCGTATTTACATCGTTTAGATGAAATTGCGAATCGACAACGAGGGGCGGATCGCTTAGGTTGCGCTAATGTGGCACATGCATTTGCTGCGATGCCAGCTAATGATAAGTTGCGCGTGGTCGCTGAAAAAGCGCCGCATATAGGCATTGTCACTGCCTATAACGAAATGCTTTCCGCGCATCAACCTTATGTAAATTATCCCGATATTATTCGTGATGAAGCTCGCAAACATGGCGCAACAGTGCAAGTGGCGGGTGGTGTGCCAGCCATGTGTGATGGTATTACGCAGGGTGAACCTGGCATGGAGATGTCATTATTCAGCCGCGATGTGATCGCGATGAGTACGGCAATTGCGCTTTCCCACGACGTGTTTGACGCAGCTTTGTTATTGGGCATTTGCGATAAAATCGTACCTGGCTTACTTATTGGCGCATTAAAATTTGGACATCTACCTTGTGTATTTGTGCCTGCAGGCCCAATGAGTACTGGCTTGGATAATACTGCGAAATCTAAAGTGCGTGAAAAATATGCGCAAGGCTTGGTGGGTCGTCCAGAGCTGTTGGCTTCAGAAAATGCTGCTTATCATGGCGCAGGTACTTGCACATTTTATGGCACGGCTAATAGCAATCAAATGCTGTTGGAAGCCATGGGCTTGCATGTGCCAGGTGCTGCGTTTATCCACCCTCATGATGGCATGCGCGAAGATTTAACACGCGAAGCTGTTAAATTGGTGCTGAATATTACACAAAAACAAAATTTCACGCCGATTGGTAAGCTGGTTGATGAGCACGTCATTGTGAATGCTATGGTCGCTTTATTGGCTACTGGTGGTTCAACAAATCACCTCATTCACTGGGTTGCTGTTGCGCGTGCGGCTGGTATTATCATTGATTGGACAGATTTCTATCATCTTGCTAAGACTACGCCGTTGCTGGCCAGCGTGTATCCCAATGGTAAGGCTGATGTCAATGAATTTCAAAATGCAGGCGGTCCAGGCTTTGTCATCCGCGAATTGATTGAGGGTGGTTATATGTACCCTGATGTTTTCACTGTGGCTAAAGGTGGCTTACATGAGTTCGGTAAAAAACCAGTGAAAGAAGACGGCAAATTGGTGTGGAAAGAGTTTCCAGCAGAAAGCGGTGATGAAACTATCGTACGCACAGTTGGCCATCCGTTCAATGAATCAGGCGGATTACGCTTACTTAAAGGGAATTTAGGTCGCAGCGTGATTAAGATTTCTGCTGTACCAGAAGATCGCCATATTATTGAAGCGCCAGCGATTGTGTTTGACAGTCAAGAAGAGTTGCTGCAGGCGTTTGATCGTGGCGAGCTGGAGCGTGATTTTGTTGCCGTGGTGCGCTTTCAAGGTCCTAAAGCTAACGGCATGCCTGAGCTGCACAAATTAACACCACCGCTTGCAGTATTGCAAAACCAAGGCTTTATGGTGGCGATTGTCACCGATGGCCGTATGAGCGGCGCATCAGGTAAAATCCCTGCCGCAATTCATCTGACTCCTGAAGCCTCTGCAGGCGGCCCATTAGCTAAAGTGCGCACGGGCGATATTATTCGTTTAAATGCATCGGTTGGCATGGTCAACGTACTGGTAGATGAAGATGAATGGGCAGAGCGTGAAGTTGCTGAGCTTTCAGATGCTAAACGGTTTAACAATGCACACGGTTTTGGTCGTGAGTTGTTTGGAGGAATGCGGCGCAATGTACTATCAGCTGAAGAGGGCGCTATCACTTGGTTATAACCGTTTGAAAATATAAATTAGAGAGAAATATGAACACATTAGATTTGGCCAATCATGGCCCAGTAATTCCAGTTATTGTGATTAATAAAGTTGAAGATGCAGTGCCAATGGCAGAAGCTTTGCTTGAGGGCGGTATTAAAGTGCTCGAGGTAACATTGCGCTCATCCTGTGCCTTACAAGCGATGGAGCAGATAGCGAAACACGTACCTGATGCGATTATGGGTTCTGGCACCGTGCGCAATTTAAAAGACGCACAGGCAAGCTTTGACGTGGGTTGCAAGTTTGCCGTAAGCCCAGGTTACACCAGCGAATTAGGCCAGTTCGCAAGAAAAATTGGCTTACCTTTGTTGCCAGGCATTTCTACTGGTAGCGAAATTATGATGGCAAATGCGGATGATTATTTTTTCTTAAAGTTATTCCCCGCAGTTGCAGTAGGTGGCATTAATTTGCTTAAAGGCTTCGCAGGTCCATTTGGGGATGTGAAATTTTGTCCAACGGGCGGCGTTACGGTTGAGTCTGCACCACAGTTTTTGGCTTTACCAAACGTGGTAGTTTGTGGTGGCACATGGCTTACACCAGCCGATGCGGTTGCGCGTAAAGACTGGGCGCACATAACTAAATTGGCTAAAGAAGCGAGCGCTATTAAAGCTGCTTAAATCAGAACAGGTATAATAAGGGCTTTGCCGCTATGTGGTGGCAAGGCCTTTTTATTTTGGATGTAAAATTTGATCAATATAAAACAATATAAATCGATTGTGTTCGATTGCGATGGGGTAGTGCTTGATTCCAACATTGTAAAAACGGAGGCGTATTTTCGAACCGCTAAAAACCTAGGCGCAACAGATGCTCAGGCAAAGGCATTGATGGATTATCACGTGAAGTTGGGCGGTATTTCGCGTTATCATAAGTTTGATTGGTATGTGCGAGAAGTGCTGCAACAACTAGTCACCGATGCAGCAATTCAGCCCTTGTTAGACAATTTTAGTAGTGAGCTGGAAGAAGGTTTAATGCAATGCAAGTTGGCGAAAGGCATATTCGATTTGCGCGATGCTACGCCAGACACAAACTGGATGATTTTATCTGGCGGCGACCAGCAAGAAATCCGAACATTGTTTACTAAACGAAAAATTTCCCATATGTTTAATGGCGGCTTATTTGGCAGCCCTGACAATAAAGATGAAGTATTAGCACGTGAAATAGCCAGTGGTAATTTACAATTACCCGCTTTATTTTTAGGCGATAGCAAATACGATTTTGAGGCAGCAACGCGCGCTGGGCTTGATTTTGTGTTTATTAGTGAATGGACCGAAGTGCCTAATTGGCAGGCTTATTGCGCAGAGAGTAAGATAACCACTTTGCATAATATTTCTCAATTACTTGGCCAAAGCACTATAAAATAACAACATGCAAATCCATCAAATCTCTGTTGTAGTGCCCGTGCGCAATGAGGCTGGCAACGTTGCGAGCCTCATTGGCGAGATTGATGCTTCACTTAAGTACATGACGCATGAAATTATTTATGTGGATGACGGTAGCACGGATGCTACTTACAGCCAATTGAAAACGCTACAAGCGCAATTTACACAGCTAAAAATTGTGCGCCATACGCAAAGCTGCGGTCAAAGTACGGCGGTGCGCACAGGTGTGAAAGCTGCGCAGTACGATTGGGTGGCAACACTAGATGGCGACGGTCAAAATGACCCGGCAGATATTTCTAAATTGATGGCTGCGATTGGTGAAGACGTTGAGCTTGCAGGAGGCAATCGACGCGCTAGCCGCCGTGATACTTGGGTTAAGCGCATGTCGTCAGTCATCGCCAATACGGCGCGCTCTAAAATGCTGAGAGATGACACGCCAGATACAGGCTGTGGTTTGAAGGTATTTAAACGCGACGCATTTATAGATTTGCCTTATTTTGATCATATGCATCGCTTTTTACCTGCGCTCATTAAGCGCCGTGGCGGTAAAATTGTTTCTGTACCTGTTGCACATCGTAATCGCGCACACGGTAAATCCAATTACGGAACGATTGACCGCTTATTGGTGGGAATCGTAGATTTATTTGGCGTGGCATGGCTGCAAAGGCGCGCCAAAATTCCACAAATAGAAGAAGATTAATATGGATCATGGCATTGGCTATTTTTTAGGTCATTTAATGGAATCGCTACAGCATGCAATAGCGGGCACTTCTGCTGCGGATATGGCGTGGCTAGGCATTGGCATCGCGGGTCAACTGTTGTTTATGATGCGTTTTATTGTGCAATGGATACATAGTGAGCGACATGGCCAAAGTTTGATTCCAGTCAGTTTTTGGTATCTAAGCTTGTCAGGTGGGCTAATTGTGCTTGCTTATGGCATCCACAAACTTGATCCAGTAATTATTTTGGGACAATTGCCTGGTACGGTTGTTTACACTAGAAACTTAATGTTAATCAAGCGTAATGCCAAGCAAACTAAAGTAGAAATTAACTAAGGTTAGACAATGAAAATAACAGTTGTAGGCACAGGGTATGTAGGGTTGGTGAGTGGTACATGCATGGCCGAGGTGGGCAATGATGTACTTTGCTTGGATGTGGACCCAGTAAAAATTAAAATTTTAGAAGATGGCGGCATCCCGATTCACGAGCCGGGCTTGCTTGAAATGGTAAGCCGTAACGTGGCGGCTGGCCGTTTAAAATTTACGACGAATATTGAGCAAGCGGTTGCGTTTGGCGATGTGCAATTTATTGCTGTTGGTACGCCACCCGATGAAGATGGTTCTGCCGATTTGCAATATGTGGTTGCAGCTGCCAAAAATATTGGGAAGTACATGACGACTTATAAGGTTGTCGTGGATAAATCTACTGTGCCTGTTGGTACGGCAGATAAAGTAAAAGCTGCGATTGCACAAGAACTCGTAACGCGTAAAGTTAATACAAAATTCAGCGTGGTATCCAATCCAGAATTCTTAAAAGAGGGCGCAGCGGTAGAGGATTTTATGCGCCCTGACCGCATTGTGATTGGCGCGGAGGATGAACAAAGTAAAGAGACCATGCGTGCGCTGTACGCCCCATTTCAGCGTAATCACGAGCGTTTGGTGGTAATGGATGTACGCTCAGCAGAGCTCACCAAATATGCCGCCAATGCGATGCTCGCCACGCGTATTAGTTTTATGAATGAGCTGGCAAATTTGGCCGAAATTTTAGGCGCCGATATTGAATCGGTGCGCAAAGGCATTGGGTCGGATCCTCGTATTGGTTACGATTTTCTTTATTCAGGTTGCGGTTATGGTGGTTCATGTTTCCCCAAAGACGTAAAGGCGCTGATTAGCACTGGTAGTAATAATGGTTATGATTTAAAAGTGCTGAATGCGGTTGAAGCAGCAAATGACGCGCAAAAACAAGTGCTTACGCAAAAAATTAAAAAACATTTCGGCGCAAACTTAGCGGGCAAGCATTTCGCACTTTGGGGCTTGGCATTCAAACCCAATACTGATGATATGCGTGAGGCGACCAGCCGAGTGCTAATTGGTGATTTGCTGCAAGCAGGCGCAACGGTGACCGCATATGACCCCGTGGCAATGCAAGAGTCGAAGCGTATTTTTAATAATACAACAGGTTTAAGTTATGCGGAAACGCCTACAAGCGCCTTAAATAATGCCGATGCTTTGGTGATTGTGACTGAATGGAAAGAATTTAGAAGCCAAGACTTTTCTATTATTAAACAAAAGCTTAAAGCCAATATCATTTTTGATGGCCGCAATATGTACGATCCACAAACGGTAAAAAATGCAGGCATTGAGTACCGTTCAATCGGGCGTTTGGCTAAGTAAACATTGATGAAAGTTTTGCTGACAGGCGTTGCAGGGTTTATTGGTCATTCAGTTTGCTTAAGCTTGCTAGCGCGTGGCGATACGGTAGTTGGGGTTGATAATCTTAACGATTATTACGATGTAAGCCTGAAACAGGCGCGGTTAGAATCAATTTACGTACATCCAAATGCAAAAAACTTTACTTTTGTTAAGCTTGATTTAGCTGAGCAAAACCCAACAGCAAGACTGTTTGTAACAGAAAAGCCAGATAGTGTTATTCACCTTGCAGCTCAAGCGGGTGTGCGCTATTCACTCGAAAATCCACATGCTTACATAAATAGCAATATAGTCGCATTCACCAATGTTTTAGAAGCATGTAGAGCCATTCAGCCGCAACATTTAGTCTTTGCCAGTTCCTCTAGTGTATATGGTGGCAATACCAAACTACCATTTTCTGAGAGCGATAATGTCGATCATCCCGTGAGTCTTTACGCTGCCACCAAAAAGGCCAATGAGCTGATGGCGCATACGTATAGTCATTTATTTGGAATTCCAGCAACGGGCTTACGCTTTTTTACCGTGTATGGCCCGTGGGGCAGGCCAGATATGTCGCCGTTTTTGTTTGCTGATGCCATTCTCAATGACAAGCCAATTAAAGTGTTTAATCACGGCGACATGATGCGCGATTTTACTTACATTGATGATATTGTGGAAGGCGTCATTCGCGTGCTAGATAAGCCTGCAACACCAGGCCAGCCAGCCAATGCCGGTGCGCCTTACAGACTGTTTAATATTGGCAATAATCAACCTGAGCAACTGATGAATTTTATTGGTTTACTAGAAGATGCGATTGGCAAAAAAGCACAAAAAGAATTTTTTCCTATGCAAGCGGGCGATGTAAAAGCCACCTATGCGGATACTAGTGCATTAGAAGCTTGGGTCGGGTTTAAGCCGAACACACCATTAAAATTAGGCATAGAAAAGTTTGTGGCTTGGTATCGCCAGTATTATAAAATTTAAGAAAACAATTTTTGCAGAATCTGCTCGGGTTTTATTTCTTTCAAACAACGTAAATGCGCACCACCCGTCAGCGGGCATTCCCTTTTAAAGCAAGGGCTGCATTCTATTCCCAAATATTCAATCACCGCTTTTGCACTCATTGGTGGTGTATGCCCAGGGTCGCTAGAGCCATAAATTGCAATGAGTTTTTTATCCAGCGCAGCAGCAATGTGCATCAGACCAGAATCATTGCTGATGATTGTGTCACACAGAGACATCAAATAAATCGCTTCACCCAGTTTGGTTTTTCCACCCAAATCTAGGCATTTATTCTGCGTTAATTGATTTATGCTTGTGGTCATAGCAGTGTCTTTATCTGAGCCAAACAGCCAAACCTGCCAACCCTTCATTAGCGCTTCACGCGCCACTTCAGCATAATACTCTGCTGGCCAGCGCTTAGCTGCGCCGTATTCAGCGCCCGGGCACAAGCCTAAAATCCTGTTTTCAGATGCTTGAACACCTAGTCTGGAAGCCAATACCCATGCGGTCTCTGGGCTTGCATTTAATTGTGGTTGAGGCAGATTTTTTGGTAACGATTCGTCTCGCTCTAGTCCCAGCGCCACAAAACGCTCCACCGTCTTTACAAGTTTATTTTTATCCAGCGGCCGAATGTCGTTAATTAAGCCATATCGCATTTCGCCTAAAAAGCTCGTGCGTTTAGGAATGCCCGCCGCCCAGGGCAGTAGCGTAGACTTGAGCGAATTGGTGAGAATAATAGCTTGGGTATAGCCTTTATTTTTAAGACTTTTGCCGAATTTTATGCGCTCAAAAAATGCCAATTCGCCGTGCTTAAATGGAAGCGCAATAGCTCCGTTCACTTCTGGCATACGCTCTAGCAGTGGCAATGTCCATGCAGGCGCGGCGACATCGATAGTGCAATTGGGTTTGTTGATTTTGAGTGTTTTGAATAAGCTTTGCGCCAGCACCATGTCGCCCACCCAAGCGGGGCCTAGCACGAGAATTTTCTCAGTCATGAGCGCTTGATTTAAACATTCATCTTTTTAATGATATTGCTGGTGCTACGGCCTTCAACCAAATCAATCAGCGCGATTTCTCCTCCCCAGCTTTGTACTTCTTTGCCGCCAACCACTTGTTCTGCGCTGTAATCGCTGCCTTTGGCAATCACATTTGGCTTAATCACATTGATTAAGTTCAATGGCGTGTCTTCATCAAACAGAATAACTGCATCTACGCTTTCTAATGCTGCAAGTACGCGTGCTCTATCGTTTTCATGCACCACAGGGCGGGAAGGCCCTTTAATCGCGCTAACTGAGCGATCCGTATTCAGTCCCAAAATAAGTTTATCGCCACGTTTTTTGGCGGCTTCTAAATAAGTCACATGGCCAGCATGCAGTAAGTCAAAGCAGCCATTGGTAAAGACGATTTTTTGCTTGGCTTTTTTCCATGATTCCACTTTGGCTTTTAGTTGCGCTAAGTCGCATATTTTGTTCGCTTGCTCGTTGCTTTGTTGGCTAGTTAACGCCTCCAATAAATCGTGCTGTGAAATAGGTATCGTGCCCACTTTGCCTACTACAACTGCCGCCGCGATATTGGCCAGCTGCAAGGCATCTAGCGGGCTAAGTTGATTCATCAAACCAGCGGCCAGCGTGGCAATAACGGTATCGCCCGCGCCAGAAACATCGAATACTTGCTTGGCGATGGCGGGTAAATAATGCGTGCTGTCATCAATCAGCGTAATACCTTCTTCTCCGCGTGTGACCGCTAAAAATTGCAAATTCAGACATTTTTTTAACGCGCTAGCTTTTGCAATCAAATCCACATCGTTTATTGTGGTGTCGCATGCTTCCGCAGTTTCCTTTTTATTGGGAGTTAGTGCGGTGGCCCCAGTATATTTGCTGTAATCCCGGCCTTTTGGGTCCACTAACACCATGATATTTTGTGACTTACATTGTGCAATCACTTGTTGGCAAACTTGCTCACTCAATAAGCCTTTGGCGTAATCCGATAGAATCACAATCGCTGGTTTTAAAGCGAGTTGCGCTTGAATTGCGCCAAGTAACTGCGCATTTTCTTCTTGATTAAATACCGCGCCACTTTCTTGGTCAAGTCGCATCATTTGCTGATGACCACTTACCACACGGGTTTTGGCGATGGTAGGGCGATTTTTTGATGTACAAATGCCACTTGCATCAACGTCCATACCTTTTAGCAAACCAAGCAATGTTTTGGCTTCGCTGTCATTGCCCACACAACCTACAATATGGGTTTTGATGCCTAATAGCGCCAAGTTTGCGGCTACATTGGCTGCGCCGCCAGCACGTTCATTTTGCTCGTTCAGCAGTACAATTGGCACCGGCGCTTCGGGTGAAATGCGACCTACAGAGCCGATTAAATAGCGGTCTAACATGATATCGCCAATCACCAGTGCGTGCTGCTTGTTATTGCCAAACTGCTTAACAGTGTCTAATAATTTTTGTTGCATGGTTTTAAATTGAATACTTAAATCAATCTGATTCTAAAATTTCGCAAAGTGAATGTCCTACGAAGATATGCGCCTCTTGAATTCTGGCAGTGACGCTTGACGGCATAATTAAATTAAATTTACACATATTCAAAAGCTTACCGCCTGTTCCACCTGTCAGGCCCACTGTGGCCGCTCCAATTTCATTGGCGGCCTCTATCGCGCGCACTACGTTGGCGCTATTGCCGCTGGTGGTGATGCCGATGACTAAATCCTCTGGTCTGCAAAGCGCCTCGATTTGCCGCGCAAAAATGTAATCGTAACCATAATCGTTGCCGACGGAAGTGAGGATGGAGGTGTCAGTCGTAAGCGCGATTGCGGGCATGCCTTTACGTTCTTTTTTAAAGCGACCGACAATTTCTGCGGCGATATGCTGGCTATCCGCTGCACTACCACCGTTGCCCATAATCAAGATTTTCCCGCCGTTTTTAATGCAATTTTGCATGGCAATGCCGACATCACTGATTAATGGAAACAGCGGCTCAAGCGCATTAAACATCGCCATGTGAGCAGCGTGTTCGCCTTTTAAATAATTAATGTATTTCATTTTTTTCGCCTTAACAGTAAGGGTCAGCTTGCATTAAGTAATTTTGCACGTAATCTTTTACGCCATCTTCCAAACTGGTAAACGCCGTAGTATAGCCAGCGGCGCGCAGTTTGGCCATGTTGGCCTCGGTAAAATACTGGTATTTACCTTGTAAATCATGCGGCATATCAATGTAAGTAATATGAGGTGTCTTGTTCAGACTAACCATCACATTTGTTGCTAAATCTTTAAAACTTCTCGCATTACCTGTGCCAATATTATAGATGCCATTAGGGGCCGCTTTTTTGCTCAAAGCAGCATTTAAAAAGTGTACGACTACATTGGCGGCGTCTTTTACATAGACAAAATCACGCATTTGCATGCCATCTGCCACGGCTTGTTTAGTGCCTTTAAACAGCTGCATGGTTCCAGTTTGCTTAAATTGATTAAAGGTATGTAACGCCACACTGGCCATGCGCTCTTTGTGGTATTCGTTGGGGCCATACACATTAAAAAACTTAAAGCCTGCCCAGATCGGTGGCGTATTCTCAGGAGTTTGGCGCAACGCCCATTGATCGAAAAAATGTTTAGAGTAGCCATACCCATTTAACGGGCGTAAATTGTCTATATTTGCATCATCGTAGCCAGCATCGCCATCGCCATAAGTGGCGGCCGAGCTGGCGTAAAGAAACAGCACTTTATTGGCTGCGCACCAATTCCAAAGGTTTTGGCTATAGTGAATGTTATTTTCAACAAGCTTATTAAAGTCGCGCTCGGTAGTTGTGCTAATGGCACCCATATGGATGATCGCTTCAATATCGCTGCGGGGCTTACCATTTGAATCTTGAAGC
>JANYCB010000060.1 GCA_025360485.1 Methylotenera sp.
GTTCATCCACCAGACGGAGAGCCGCTCGCGCAGGTTCGCCTTCGGCGATGAAAAACGCTGCCGGATGAGAAACAGATAGAGCGGCGCGATGCCGAAAAGAATCACGGGATTGCGCGACAGCCGGTAGGCGAATTTTTTCCAACGGGAGGACTCGATGTACTCCTGCACCGTCATGGTCCACACGTCGCCGGTGCCGCGCCGATCCAGATCGCCGGAGGTCGCATGGTGGAGGGAGTGCTCCCAACGCCAGTGGTGATAGGGCGTCAGGACGACCATCCCGGAGATGAAGCCCCAGATGGAATTCGCCGTCTTCGATTTGAAATACGAACCGTGCCCGCAGTCGTGAGTGATGATGAAAGCCCGAATCATGAACCCGCCCGCGAGAACCGCGCAGCCGAACGCCATCCAGTAATCCACCGGGCGGACCGGCGCGCGCAGGCAGAGATACATGAGCCGCCAGAGGGCGACGTAGGGGACGAAGGTATTGATAATCTGCCAGGTGGCCCTCGGGAGCGACGGCTCCTGGTATTTCAGCACGATTTTTTTCCACTCCACCCCTTTGGCTATGCTGCTGGTGTTTTGGCTTCCACAAAAGTTAAGGATCTTAACGATGCTGACGTGGAAAAACTTCGTGATGAAGTGGCTAAAGTAAAAGTAGAAGGTGATTTGCGCCGCGAAGTTTCTATGAATATTAAGCGTTTGATGGATTTGAATTGCTATCGCGGTGTACGTCATCGTCGTGGCTTGCCAGTTCGTGGTCAGCGCACTAAAACCAATGCGCGTACGCGTAAAGGACCAGTTAAAGCCATTAAACAAGCTAAGTAGTTAACAAAAAAATAGTTAATTTTATTAAGATTTATAGGTAAGGAACAGTACAACATGGCAAAAGCTAATGTACGCGTAAGAAAAAAAGTTAAAAAGAACATTGCCGAGGGCATCGCCCACGTGCATGCATCATTTAACAACACGATTATTACAATCACTGACCGTCAAGGTAACGCGCTTTCATGGGCAACATCTGGCGGCCAAGGATTTAAAGGCTCGCGTAAGAGTACGCCATTTGCTGCACAGGTTGCAGCAGAGGTTGCAGGTAAATCTGCACAAGAGTCTGGTGTTAAAAATTTAGAAGTGCGTATTAAAGGCCCAGGCCCAGGTCGTGAATCTGCCGTGCGTGCACTTAATGCAGCTGGTTTTAAAATTACCAGCATCACAGATGTGACGCCAGTGCCGCACAATGGCTGCCGTCCACCCAAAAAACGTCGCATCTAAGAGATTACTGGAGAACTATCTTGGCTAGAAATTTAGACCCAAAATGCCGTCAGTGCCGCCGCGAAGGCGAAAAGCTGTTTTTAAAAGCTGAAAAATGCTTTACGGATAAATGTGCAATTGAAAAACGTAACTTCCCACCTGGTCAACATGGCCAACGTCGCAACTCACGTTTGTCAGATTACGGTGTGCAATTGCGTGAAAAACAAAAAGTACGTCGTATTTATGGCATTTTGGAAGGTCAGTTCCGTAGCTATTACGCTGAAGCTGATCGTCAAAAAGGCATTACTGGCGAAAACCTATTGCAGTTGCTTGAGTGCCGTTTAGATAACGTTGCGTTCCGCATGGGCTTGGGCGGTTCACGTACTGAAGCGCGTCAAATCGTGCGTCATAACAGCATTTTGGTTAACGGTAAGCGTGTTAATATTCCTTCATACCAAGTAAAAGCGGGTGATGTGGTTTCTGTGGCCGAAGCTTCAAAAACACAATTGCGCATTAAAGGCGCACTCGAAGCAGCCGAACAACGCGGCTTCCCAGCATGGTTAGAAGTAGATGTGAAAACGCTAACTGGCACATTTAAATCAAAACCACAACGTGATGATTTGCCTTCAACCATTAACGAATCGTTGGTCGTTGAGTTGTATTCTAAGTAATTAGCACTTAGATAAAACGCTCATTCACCCAATTAACGTCAAGGAATTTTATGCAAAACAACCCAACTGAATATTTAAAACCACATGTGGTTGATGTTGAAGTGATTACACCATTGCGCGCGCGCGTAACATTAGAGCCAATGGAACGTGGTTTTGGTTATACATTAGGCAATGCACTGCGCCGCGTTCTATTGTCTTCTATTCCTGGCTTTGCCATTACGGAAGTTAAAATTGATGGTGTAGTACATGAGTACTCAACCATTGATGGCGTACAAGAAGATGTTGTTGATATTTTGCTTAACCTTAAAGGTGTGGCATTAAAACTCAACAATAAATCTGAAACGATTTTAACGCTGAATAAATCTACCGAAGGTGTAGTGACTGCAGGTGATTTTGAAACTGGCCATGACGCAGAAATTGTGAATCCAAATCACGTGATTGCACACCTAACCAAAGGCGGCAAACTGAATTTGGAAGTCAAAGTTGAAATGGGCCGTGGCTATCAACCGGTTCCTGCGCGTCAAAAAGCCAATGAAGAAGACCGTATATTAGGCTTTATCATGGTGGATGCGTCTTTCAGCCCAATCAACAAAGTAAGCTATCAAGTTGAAAGCGCGCGTGTTGAGCAACGTACCGACTTAGATAAATTAATCATGGACGTTGAAACCAATGGCATTATTGAGCCAGAGCAAGCGATTCGTGATGCTGCACGTATTTTGATTGGTCAATTGTCTGTGTTTGCTAATTTAGAAGGCTCGCCAAGCGAAGTTGAAGTAAAATCTGCGCCACAGGTTGACCCAATTCTGTTGCGTCCGGTGGATGACTTGGAATTAACAGTGCGTTCAGCCAACTGCTTGAAAGCAGAAAATATTTTCTACATTGGTGATTTGATTCAACGTAGTGAAAATGAATTATTAAAAGCGCCTAACTTAGGTCGCAAATCTTTGAACGAAATTAAAGATGTATTGGCAACCAAGGGCTTAACATTAGGCATGAAGCTTGAAAACTGGCCACCTGTAGGCCTTGAAAAAGCTTAAGCAATAACACTAAAGAAACTTTAAGGAATTACTATGCGTCACGGTAATAGCAATCGTAAATTAAATCGTACTAGCAGCCATCGCGCAGCTATGTTTCGTAATATGTCT
>JANYCB010000064.1 GCA_025360485.1 Methylotenera sp.
AATTAAACTTAAATATACTTTTTAATTAAATCAAAAACTTGCAACACCCGCTAATTTAAAATTAAGTTACAGACAGTCCTAAAAAGTGCATAGCTAAGCGTATAGAGTTACGTTTTAGCTACGCCTAATTCCCACTTTCGACAAAGAGAAGCGTCAAGTTTTCTTTAAACGGCAAGCTAGAATGTTTGATTTTCCAGTGTTGCGCATCCAGCATTTCACCAAAAGAAATCTCCATATCCAGCCAATCTAGCAGCGGCTCGCGCGACGGTTTGTAGGTGTGTATGGCGTGATTTAACGACGTTGCCTTTGGCAGTGCAACCGCACGCGGCCTAGCATAAGCCACATGTTTTCCTGTACGCATCAAGTAAGAAAGCGCATCTAACCCGTGCCGATTTTGACTCACTGTAAACGTAAAAAATTGTGGTTCTTGGCTGTTTTCCAAACGCCGCCACACTTCTAAATACGGCTCATCCACACCTGTTTCAATCACTGTATTCGCATCCGTAAATACCATTTTGCCTATGTCGCGCGCATCCGTTGTGGGTTGAAAATCTATTTCACGCAACCACTGGCACACATCTGACGACTGTGCGGTGGCTGGCGTAACCTGTGTAATACCTGAAAAGCCTTGCTGGGCAGCGAGTAATAGCAATTCATCATTACTATAATCTTGTAACGATTGCACCACGCGCAAATTTACTCGGCTGGCAGGAATACGCAAATCAATATGATAGTGCTGCGTTTGCATCCACAACACCAGCGAACTGGCATCCTTATGCGTGGCGGTTTCCAGCAAGTCGCGCCGCCACACGCCTAAATAATTGGTTGGCACAGGCAGGCTTACAATTGGCTTCGGCTGCATCATTTTGCGGCCATTCTTTGCCAAAATGCCATGTCGTGATTCGGCCACAGCGTGGCTTTTTCTGCGACTGCCAAGGTTTTCAGCTTGCGTATACTTTCTACCGCAAGTTCGGTTTTATCTTGCCAACAATTGCCAGGTGCGACTTCATCGACGATATTTTCTGTCAAATCGGCCGCATCGCCAGCGAGTATAATCGGCGCGCCCGTTGGCATTTCTATCCACAGCGACATATGTCCTGCTGTGTGGCCGGGACTAGTAATAGCACGCACACCAGTCGCAAGGTCATATTCGCCTTGCTTCAAGCGCCAATTGGCTTGCGCAACAATTTCATCTTCAAAATAGGCAACATCGTCTTTTGAGTTAGCGTGCGCGACTTCATCAGCTTGCACATGCACTTCTGCGCCGCAAAAATCACACAAACCGCCCGCGTGGTCAAAATGCAAATGGCCGAGAAACACCACATCTATATCTTTTGGCGATAAGCCCAAACGCGCAAGTTGATTGGACAGGCGTTGCGCTTCGTCCATTTGTGGCGCGCCAAACCCCAGCGCTGCGTTGTAATACTTTTCACGCTGACTTGTATCGTTAATTTTGCGGTAATCGCAACCGACATCGTACAAAATGCGCCCGTTGGTGGTCTCAATCAAGTAGGCCAAAATCGGCGCCTCTATCATCTGCCCAGCGCCACGTTTGTAGGTCGAAATCGATTTATCATAGCGATGCGTCGCGGTTAAAATAGGCCAAAATTTCGTCACCGCGGTCATGATATTGTCCTTATAACGCTGTCAGAAAAGACACGCCAGCCGCGCCAATGAAGGCGTCTGCGCTGTCATTGGTCAACACGCCATAGTCGTCGCTTTGCAACCTTTTAACTCTGTGGCGATGATAGGCTTTTAACAATTTTGCCATCGGAATCACCGGCAAATTTGTTGAATCACCAAATAATTCGTGGTGCAATTGAGGCAACTGAAACCACGGCACAATCGGTTTCTCGTGATGCGCGTTGTGGTAAGGAAAATTCAAAAACAGCAGATTCAGCCAAGGGTGCGAAATCGACGTTAAATTGGAATAAGTATTGGCCTGCTCATAGGCGCGGTCACGTAGTTTTCCATCGCTAATCTTGCCGCTCGCTTGCGCCAATTCGCTATCTAAAAACACATCGTAGGTATGTTGAAAGGCATCGGCAAAACGTAGCGCCGTAAGCATGATGCCATAAGCCAGTAAATATAACAGCCATGCCCTAAGCGACACCCACGCCATTAAGGCAAATAGCGGCACGCGGACGAGCAAAATAACCAGCAAACGTGGGCGCTTATAATGCCACTCCGGCCGCACAAACGGCAAAATAATCACCAAAAAGTGCATCAAAATTTCCAACGCGGGAATGTACGCCCACTCCAACGCCTTGATGAGATTGCTTTCGGCCACAGGCATGTGGCGCATCAAGTGCTGCACGTTAAAACTCAGCACATCCGCGCGATCCACATGATGATGCATGTGTTTGCTGCGAATCTCCTCAAAGGTGCTGTAGCAACTACCGTTAATCCAGCTCATCAAAATGCCCCAACGGCGGTTGGTGTCGGGCGTTTTAAAAATGCTCCAATGCGAAAACTCATGCAGCAAATAGGCGCTGACAATCAGGCTTTGTGCGGTAAGTAGTACGCCCGCCACATTCACCAGAACACTAGGTGAAAACAATAGATATACACCAAGCGCATAGCCAAAAATCGTGAATGAAAATGCCAAACTATTCGGTAAAACACTATCAGGATTTTTAAATGCCGCAAGCATCATTTTCACCTCCTCATAGCTGCGTCAAAAAATTGCGCCAGCCGCCTAAGTGGCTGATATTGATGGCATCTTCCGTAGCATATGCCTCGCACATAAAGCCTTGCACTTGGCTGCCATCTGCAAGCGTTAACGTGCCAAAACCCAAGGGCGACGGCACGCCTGCAACAAATTTTCCGTAATTTTCTATGGGCATTTGCCAAATTTCTAACGCGATTGCGCTGCCATTTTGCAGCACGCGCAGTAAGCCTGGGCGCGGCGGATTAAAACCAATTAACTTGAATAATTGATAGTCTGGTGAAGTGTGCGTCGCTTTCACAAACTCGCCGCCCAGCGCAGTCAACTGCGAATTAAGCGGCAGGCCGCTCATGTGTGCACCACACACCGCGACTTGTATCATATTGTTCATACCGCTTTCTCCAGTTTTTGCGCCAAATTCAACAAGGCATTATCACTAAATGCAGGCGTGCACAGCGTTACACCGAAGCCCACACCACTGCCGTAAAAGCCAGTAGGCACGGCGATTGCAACCAAATCGAGCAAATTCATAAAGTTGGTGTAATAACCCAAATTGGTGTTGGTTTGTATCGGATCTGCCTCCACCTCGGCAATGGTGTAAGCCGTGCCAACCGTGGGCGTTAGCAGCACGTCAATGTCGCGCCAGACCGCACTGGTACTGCGTTGCAGTGCTTTGAGTTGATACATGGCATTGTAAGTATCGGCCGCACTAAATTTGGCCGCGTTGCTGATTATTTTTTTAGTAACGGGGAAAATTGCTTCAGGCTTCGCATCAAAAAAATCTTGAATCGCCACGTAGCGCTCGGCCACCCAAGGCCCTTCGTAAAGTAAACGCGCGGTTTCCAAGAAGGGCGCGAAGTCAATTTCTAATGCGATGCCGCCGATTTTTTCTAGTTTTTTTATAGCTACTTTAAATAACTTCGACGTTTCTGCATTATCAAAAAACGCCAGCTGCTCTGGTTTTGGCACGCCAAACACGAACTTATTGCCAATAATGGCTTCATCCCGCGACCTTTCGCGCGAATAGGCATCCTCAACATCAAAACCCTGCGCGGCTTGCAGCACGGTTGACACGTCTTGCGCATTCTTGGCAAATATCGACACACAATCCAGCGTGCGGCATGCTGGCACCACACCGCTCGTACTAAGCAAGCCGCAAGTGGGCTTATGCCCGACTAAATAATTCAACGCGGCTGGCACGCGCCCAGAGCCCGCAGTATCCGTGCCCAAGCTAAAGCTCGCCATATTAAGTGCCACTGAAACCGCCGAACCCGCGCTGGAACCACCTGAAATATAAGCGGGATTCAAGCTGTTTTTGCATGCGCCATAAGGCGAGCGCGTGCCGACTAATCCAGTCGCAAATTGGTCTAAATTGGTTTTTCCGACAGGAATTGCACCTGCATCAATCAATTTTTGCACGACTGTTGCAGACTGTTTTGGCATATAAGCATAGTCCGGACAGCCTGCCGTTGTTGGCGTTCCAGCTAGATCGATATTATCTTTAATGGCGAATGGGATGCCATACAAGGGCAAAGTTTCAGGGTTCTTGCCTTCCAAATTTT
>JANYCB010000086.1 GCA_025360485.1 Methylotenera sp.
GATGGTGGGTAACATATTTGCGGCTTAAGGCTCAGTGCTAGGTAGTTTAATACCTGGTCCACTGTTGTTTTCCGGTGCTGTATCAGGCAACAGCATAGGATCTTTTTGGAACATGATGCTGCGTTCAGTTGATGGTGCTTCTGGCGCGCTAGGTTCAGATTTGCTCTCTGCAGGTTCGCTGCGTTTTAGTGGTTCTTTACTTACTGGCGTAGCGTTGGTTTCGGAAATGCTTATCGCGTATATGCCACCATCGCGCGTGGCAGCGATGAGCTGAGTTGATCTGGAGCCTGCCACCAACGACATTACGGCATTACTATCGAGCTTAACACGCGCTGCAAAGTTGCCTTCATCGCGCGTTAAAAAGTGTACATAGCCTTCTAAATCGCCCACGGCTATTACGCTACCCATCGGCAACGGCGTAGTTAAGCGACGGTTTAACAAGCCTGCTTGGCGCCAAAAAGTTTTTCCCGTTTCATAATCCAGCGAATACACCGAACCCAATGTGTGCGAGACGAATATTTTGGCGTCTTCAGCATACAATCCAGCAAAACTAGAAATATCGCGATTCCACACCACGCGGCCATTAGTACGATCTATTGCCGCGATGCGACCTTGATATGCCACAGCGTACACCAATGGTCCATCCACAAATGGCAAGCTCGTGATATCCGCAATGCGTTCAATTTCAGTTACGCCTTTGGGCTGGGCAACAGTGGCTTCCCACAATATTTTGCCATTATCTGCACGAATTGCCACCAATTTCCCGCCTGCGAAACCCGCATACACCGCGCCACCATCGACCACAATGCCAACGCTACTGCGTAAAGTAAGCGCTGGCGTTGCGCGCTCATATACCCATTTACGGCTACCGTCGGTCGCGTTGAGACCAAATATATGATTATCGCCAGTGCGTACAATGACCATACCGTCAAAATAACGCGGCACACTCAATATTTCGCTGGAAACTTTGGCTTTCCACAGTGGCTTGCCTGCTGCGTCATACGCATGCACATTGCCTGTTTTGGTGCCAACCATAATGATGCCAGCGCCGATACCGACGCCGCCGCTGATTGGTTCGCCCACATTTACCCGCCACAATGCACGACCATTGCTGATGTCTAATTTAATAATTTCACCAGCCGCATTTGAGGTATAAACCGCACTTGAGTCCAACGCTGGTGTGTAATCGTAACGTTCGGTTTTACCTGCGTTGCTAGACCAATCAATTTTTGCGATGTAACTCGGCTTAAACTCTACTAGCGCGGCAGGCGGATTTGGCGGCTCACGACCGAATACTCTGTCGGCAAAATCCTGTCTCCATTCTGTGAGCGTACTGCAACCCACAAGAAACACGAAACCCAGAATGAAGAAAAACTTCAATTGTTTAGAAATATTCATAAGTATTGATAATAATACGTTGTTAGCTCAATCAAACGCCGAGTGATTCTAGCTTTTGTTTCGTGTATTGGTGTAATCTGCCTTGCTCATCCAAATTTTCTAATGCCGTGGCATAGGCTTTTTTAGCCTCGGCATTTTTGCCTTGTGCCAGCAATACATCACCCTGCAAACTGGTTTTTAGTCCCTCATAGCCTTTGTCATCAATGGTCGTGAGCACTTTATTGGCCTCGTCGTAATTTTTCTCTTCAAATAAAATACCCGCTAGCTGCAAACCAGCAATGGCCTTTATCGCACTTTCTTTAGCGTTCTTAATTGCCCATTCCAATTGCGCTTTAGCACTTTTGCTATCGTTGGCTGCAAAATTGGTTTTCGCTGCAAACACAGCAGCGCGACCTGCATAAGGCGTGCTCTCAAAGCCTTCCATTAATTTGGCTGATTGTGATTTAATCTCACCTACTTTAGTCGGGTCTGTGGTCACTAAAGCTTGATACAAGCCTGAGGCCTCAGTCGCTTTTTTATTCTGAAAATAATGATACCCATGCCAAGCGGAGTAAGCGATTAAGCCTGCCAATACAAGGTTGGTGGCCATGCTGCCATTTTTTTTCCACCAAGCTTTAAATTCGTCTAACTGCTCTTGTTCTTCTAAATCGTATGCCATACTTTTTTCCTATTTGTAAAACGTTCAGGCCGCTTTTCGGCCTGGAATTGCATTTAATAACTGTTGTGTATAGGCTTGTTGTGGCGCATTGTACACATCTACCACCGCGCCCTGCTCCACAATTTTACCCTTGTTCATCACCACAATTTCATCGGCAATATGCCTTACCACGCGTAAATCGTGGCTAATGAAAACATAGCTCAAATTCATTTCTTGCTGTAACGCTTTTAGCAGCAGCAAAATCTGCGCTTGCACCGACACATCTAGTGCAGAAACTGGCTCATCACACACCACCACTTTGGGTTCCAGCACCAGCGCACGCGCGATGCCGATGCGTTGCCGCTGACCACCCGAAAACTGATGCGGATATTTCTGTGTATCCGCTACTTCTAAACCAACGCGCTCTAACATGCGATGCGCTTTATCTTGCCGCTCCGCTTTGCTACCCAAGCCGTGAATCAGCAAACCTTCGCCAACAATCTCGCCTATTTTCATACGTGGATTCAACGATGCAAACGGGTCTTGAAACACCATTTGCAAATGTTTGCGCATTTCTCGTAGCGATGTTGCATCTAACTTGGCCAAATCCTGACCTTGAAACAACACTTCGCCGCTATCGAAAGGGTGCAATTGTAACAGACAACGCGCCAAAGTGGATTTCCCACTGCCAGATTCACCCACTACCGCAAGCGTGGTGCCCGCCTTTAGTGCAATACTCACATCGTCCAACGCCTTGATTTGCGTACTACCAAAACCAAAACGCCCACTTCGCTGGGTGTAAGTTTTAACTAGGTTATTGGCTTGAAGAATGATTTCACTCATGCGGCGGCCTTGTCTGCCTTTAACCAAGCATAATCAATCGGCTTCAGTTCTTTTTTGCCCTCTGCGTCTGGCACGCAAGCCAGCAACGCCTTGGTATAAGGGTGCTTGGGTTTGCTTAAGATTTGTTGTTTCGTGCCTGTTTCAACGATTTCTCCTCTAAACATTACAATCACATCGTCCGCAATATCCGCCACCACACCAAAGTCGTGCGTGATAAACAACATCGCCATATTCATGCGTGTTTTCAACTCATTTAGCAATTGCAGAATTTGTGCTTGCACCGTCACATCTAGCGCAGTAGTTGGCTCATCTGCAATCAGCAACGCGGGCTCGCAAGCAATGCTCATGGAGATCATCACGCGCTGACGTTGACCGCCTGACAATTCATCTGGGTAGCTATTGGCGCGCTCAGGCGGAATGCCAACTTGCGTTAATAAGGCGGCGATCTTGTCTTTTAAGGTCAGGCCTTTTAAACCCAAATGCGCAGTAAGCGTTTCACCAATTTGATAACCCACAGTTAAAACAGGATTTAAAGAGGTCATTGGCTCTTGAAAAATCATACCGATTTTCGCGCCACGAATGCCCTGTAAGGCTTTATTGTCAAGCTTTGTGAGCTCTTGCCCTTGAAATTGTATGCTGCCTTGCGCTTGCAGTTGCGACGATAACAAACCCATAATGCTTAATGCCGTTAAACTTTTGCCACTACCTGATTCTCCGACGATACAGGTGGTTTTCCCTGCAGACAATTTCAAAGAAACGTTGCTTACCAATAGGCGATTTGGTGCGTTTTTTGGCGTAATCGTTAAATTAGAAATATTTAAAATATTAGTCATTCATTATTCAATATTGTAGACAATCGTTACCACCACACGCGCCGTTTTATCAATAGTCGATTTATCATATACTCCGCCGTAGCTATCATCGCCAGCTTCACCACCCACTGCTAATATATAAAAAGCGCCTTGGCTAGCCGACTTCATCACACCCACTTTTACGCCATCTTGTTTTACAAACTCGGTAGCCCGTGAACGTGCATTTTTGGTGGCATCAGCAATCAGGGACATTTTGACAGACTCCAAATTACTCACCAAGTAATTAGGAGGTTGCGCAGTGACAGGGTGATTATCTGCTTTGAGTTGCAAAAAATTCTTATTTGCAACAGTAATTTTGGCTAAGTCTTTAGTAGTCACACGAATATTTTGAAACGCATCAAAACCCTTTTGCACTTGACGTGGCGTGTCTTTAATAAACACTTCTTCATAATGTGGCGCTATTGTTTCAACATCTACCGCCCAAGTCTCGCTAGCTAAGCCTTGTTTGGTTAAAAACGCCTCTACTACTTTGCGTTCTTGCGCCACCGCTTGCAAAGCTTCAGACTGTGTTTGTGCAGTAACACCCACACTAATTGACCATTCTGCGCTATCGGCTTTGATAGGTTTCTCGGCCAGGCCTTTAACCGTAATCGATTGCTGTCCCGCCACCGCACGTTTGGCTTGCACGCCCAATATAAAGGCTGCGCTCGCCATGCCGATAGCTAATAACAGACCCAGCACAATAATGGCATTTGAAAATTGTTTATGATCTTTACCTGCATCTTGGGTCATATTGATTCCTTAATCTGTTTTGCCACTTCGCTTAGCTTACAGCGCATTTGCTCCCCTGCCTGCAATAAGGGTTTCAGCGATATTTCATTGGCTAGCGCTTCGTCATCACCTAAAATCGCCGCAAAGCGTGCGCCACTTCTATCGGCCTTTTTCATCTGCGATTTAAAGCTGCCAGCACCCGCATGTAATATGACTTGCAGGCCTGCTCCACGCAAAGTTTCTGCAGCTTTAAACGCTTGCTTTTCAGCCAATTTACCCAAGTTCACCAAGTAAATATCAGGTACATCGCTTGCAATTACCCCGTTTTCTTGCATCAACAAGAAAACGCGCTCCAAGCCAATACCGAAACCACATGCAGGGGTTGCATTGCCGCCTAATTGTACGACCAAATTATCATAACGCCCGCCAGCCGCAATCGTGCCCTGTGCACCCAATTTTGTCGTCACCCACTCAAACACAGTGCGGTTGTAATAATCTAAGCCACGTACCAAGCGATGATTAATGCTGTAAGTAATACCTGCTTCTGTTAGCAATTGACACAGTTTTTCAAAATGCGTTCTCGTTGCGTCACCTAAACAATCCATAAGCTTTGGCGCGGCTTCGCACATGGCTTGCATGCGAGGATTTTTAGTGTCTAAAATACGTAGCGGATTAGTATGTAAGCGGCGTTTGGCGTCTTCATCCAATAATGCTACGTGCTCTTCAAAATAAGTAATTAAGGTTTGACGATATGCTAAGCGCTCATCCGCATCACCAATCGAATTTATTTGCAATTCAACATCAGTAATACTCAATTCACGCCAAAGTCTTGCCAACATGACGATTTGCTCAGCATCTACCTCTGGCGATTCAAACCCAAAAGCTTCTGCGCCGATTTGGTGAAACTGGCGTTGACGACCTTTTTGCACGTTTTCGTGGCGAAACATCGCCCCGCTGTACCAAAGCCGCACAGGGCCATTATAGGTAAGATTATTCTCAATTACTGCCCGCACACAACCCGCCGTGCCTTCTGGCCGCAAAGTGAGTTTGTCGCCGTTGAGTTTATCTTCCCAAGCGTACATTTCTTTTTCTACTATATCGGTATGCTCACCCACGCTGCGTACAAATAACTCAGTATTTTCCACCAACGGCATGCGGATATTGTTGTAGCCGTATTGTGCTAAGACGCGTCTCGCGGTATCTTCCAGCTTAAACCATAGTGGCGTGGCTTCTGGCAGAATATCGTAGAAACCTTTAATACTTTGAAAAGACTTGCTTTGAAGTTTGTCGGCCATTATTTATATTTAGTTAACTGCTTGAATTGGTATGGTTTTTGGAAGGCTAGCAACTCGCAATTTGCCGCCCTCTGCATAATTGCTTTGCACGTAACTTTCTACAATGGCCTGAAATTCTTGCGCAATATTGTCGCCCTTAAGTGTCACGGTTTTTTGGCCATCTACAAACACTGGCGCGACTGGCGTCTCACCTGTACCGGGTAAACTGATGCCAATGTTGGCGAGCTTGGATTCGCCTGGACCATTCACCACACAACCCATCACCGCCACGCTCATGTTCTCTACACCTGGGTAACTTTTGCGCCACACGGGCATTTGTGTACGCAAATAGCTTTGAATTTGCATGGCAAGTTCTTGAAAATAGGTCGAAGTGGTTCGCCCGCAACCCGGGCATGCTGTAACCAATGGCGTAAATGAACGTATGCCCATCGTTTGCAAAATTTCTTGCGCAACAATGACTTCTTTGGTACGCGATTCGTTCGGCTCTGGCGTGAGAGAAACACGAATGGTATCGCCAATACCTTCCTGCAGCAGCAATGACAATGCAGCCGTAGAGGCCACGATACCCTTAGAACCCATACCCGCTTCGGTTAAACCCAAATGTAAGGCATATTCACAGCGTTTTGCTAGCTCACGATATACGCTTACCAAATCTTGCACATTGCTGACTTTACAAGAAATAATAATCTGGTTTGGCTGCAAGCCAATATCCACGGCCTGTTGGGCACTTTCTAATGCAGATTGAATCAGTGCCTCTCGCATCAATTCATCCGACGACATCGGGTTAGCCGATTTACCATTGTCATCCATCATCTGTGCCATTTTGGCTTGGTCTAAACTGCCCCAGTTAACGCCGATGCGCACCGATTTTTGGTATTGAATGGCGGCTTCAATCATGCTGGCAAATTGTTCATCACGCTTGCTGCCTTTGCCCACGTTACCAGGATTGATGCGATATTTAGCCAGCGCCTGCGCGCAATCTGGGTAAGCCGCAAGTAGTTTATGACCGTTATAATGAAAGTCGCCCACCAGCGGCACGTTACAACCCAGTGCATCCAATCCAGAGCGGATATTGCTTACTTGGGCTGCTGCTTCGGGGGAGTTTACTGTAATGCGCACGACTTCTGAACCTGCTTGCCACAGCTCAAACACTTGCTGAATGGTTGATTGTGCATCTGCAGTATCGGTATTGGTCATGCTTTGCACGACGACAGAAGCTGGCAGTGAACCAACTAAACCACCGCCTACAGGCACATGACCTATCATGACTTGTAAAGAGTTACGCCGCATAAAGTTTATTTATCTAGCTTGATATGTGCAACATTGTTGCGTGAATGCGGTGCTAATTCAACAGACTTACCATTCATGCTCATACTGGTTGCACCAGCATTACCCACTGTTACATTCACAGGTGGCGTTACATCAATACGCTCGCGGCTTCCAGCAAATAAGGTCTTGTTATAAACTTCTTTACCCGCTGCATCAACAACATCGATCCAAGTTTCTTGGTTAGCACTAAATTCTAATCTGGTCATATTGCTTGGCGTTGGTTGGGCAGGTGCTTGCGTGGCTTCAGGTGGCGCAGAACTTAGTGTGGTTGTTGCCGTAAGTTGCGCATTTGGTACTGGTGAATTTGGAGCTTGTGAATTTGACGCGACAGTATTGTTCGCACTATTAACTACCGCAGGCGCTTGGCTGGTCGCAGAATTCACTGTAGCAGGGCTCGCCAGCGGCGCTGCAGGCGGCAAGTTAAGCTCTGTGGTTACTTGCGGTGGCTCAGGTGCACGCTCAGCCGCTGGCAGCGCAGCCTCAGGTAGCGCGCCGCCAGGCTCGGTTGATTCTGTGCCATTTTCGCTGGTGGCTGGTCCATTACCAGTTAATTTAGTCGGACTGGGTTTTTCAACGTAATTAAAATAAAACCACCAAGTACCGAAACCTGCTAACACTACCAAGCCTAGCAATACATTGCGCAATGTATTAGGTTTTTTATAACTAGTAATTTTCATATTAGCACTTGGTTTTACAATAAGCCCATGTGGCGAATTGCTTGGTACAAGCGTGCTATAAGCATCTAACAATGGCTGTGCGTTAATTTTAAGTTGCTTGGCGTAGTTGCGAATAAACCCTCTCACAATAGTAGCCTCAGGCAATTTTGCAAAATCATCT
>JANYCB010000105.1 GCA_025360485.1 Methylotenera sp.
GGTGTAGATGAAGGTGACAGAATCCGCCTGACTGGCGAAGGCGAAGCTGGCGTCAATGGCGGCCCAACGGGCGATTTATATGTAGTTATACATCTAAAAGCACACGAAATTTTCCAACGCGATGGCGGCAACTTACATTGTGAAATGCCAATCAGCTTTACAACGGCTGCTTTAGGCGGGGAGATCGAAGTGCCCACGCTGGGCGGCTCTGCCAAAATGAAAATCCCCGCTGAAACCCAAACAGGCGGCGTATTCAGGTTAAAAGGCAAAGGCATAAAACCGCTGCGTCAATCTGACCATGGCGATTTAATGGTGCATGTGGTGGTAGAAACGCCGGTAAAACTCACCGAACATCAGAAAAAATTATTGCATGAGTTCGACACCAGCACGCAAGCCGATGCTGGCAAACACAGCCCGAAAAACAAAAGCTGGGTAGATAAAGCGAAAGACTTTTTTGGGTAGAGTAGGTTAAATTGATGCTTAGTCTTTTGATTACTTGACCATGAACTATCTCAGATTTCGCGAGTTATTTGAAGAGTTCTCTGCAAAGCTAGAGGAGCAGAACACATATTACTATGATAGCGTAATTGGATTCTCTGTATTACATGACAGAATCGTAACAAAGCAGTTAGACGTTAAAAAATTCTTAGGCGAGCACAAGCTGGCTAATGACGAATGCCTTGATACTTGCTCCACTATGTACAAACAAATAAGCAACTACGACTTTACGCCCATGTCTTTATCACCAGTTATGAAGCAAGGACAAGTAAAGGATAGGAATAAAGAAAATGGGCAAAACTCATTGATACTTGCAGCAAACTGTATTGTGGCTCTTTATAGCTATTGGGAAGAATATTTGCGTATAGAAATAGGCATCGCCAAAGGAGTGCTCGGCAGTGGGTCAATCAATGACGAAGCAGCTCGGAAGATTCTCAATGAACATGTGATCTATGATTTATGGGGTGATTTGAGACACCTCCGCAACTCTATTATCCACAACAAAGGCATAGCCTACTCCAAGATAACCAGCTGCAAGATAGTGAAATGCTTCAAGCCAGGAGATAAAGTAGAACTTGATTTGAATAAAATGCGAGACATCTTTATGTTGCTTGCTAAATTCAGAAATGACCTTGACTGCATGTCTCGACCGCCGCGTAAAGGCATACGGCTACCAGGTAGTGCGTAGTCGCAATAACTAAAAGGCATTGCGCCGCATGAATCCCCTGCTGCCATGCCGAGCAACGCAATCACGGCGGGAGTTTTCGGCGAGGACTGTTTGAGCGAAGCGAGTTCCGCAGCCGCCCAACTTGATGAGTAGTAAAGGGAACCCGAAGGCCTTGGCAGGAATGACGGATGCATGAATAGATGCCCTACAAGGCAATATCCATGCGACACTCATTTACATCACATTACCAAACCTTACATTCCAGTTACATTCAGGTCATTAATCTGCAACATCGATAGCCTAAAATAGAATCTCTTTACAAAAGGAGATTTAAAATTATGAATCAAAAATTCATCAAGAACATTGTTATCAGCAGCGTAATGGTTGGCGGTTTATTTGCGTCAACTTTGCAAGTAAATGCGGCTGGTTTTAATAAAATTAATAACAGCAATGGCAAGACCATGTCATCTACCAAGTTTTACGAAGTGTTGGCTAAAACAAAAATGGATCAACTGGGCTACAATTTTGGTATGCCTGATGAAATTCAACCACTGAAGAATACTTCAGGCGCTAGAGTAGGCACAGTTTGGGTCTATCATGCTGCGGTACAAAAAGAAAACGGTGCGCGTGATGCAAACTTTATCATCATCAATGGTGAATTGCAGTACGCTACTTTATCTGATGCATCGTAGTTACTAGCATAATAGGGTTATTTCAACCCCAGTAAACAGCCCGCAATTGTGGGCTGTTTTCATTTGTGCATATCATTCTAATCAAGCAAATAACTGTATAAACTGATGCTCTGTAAGCCAATATCCATGGGGGGGGTTGCAGGGGAGGTATTTTTACATAAATCGTACTAATTTAAACTATTTTGAATTGCTAATAACTCTTCAGTCGCATCGCCAAAGTCTTCGTAACTTTTGCCGTGCGTTCTCGCATACCAATACTTACTGTTCCACACATCACCTTCAATTTTATGCAATACGGCGTGAATCCAGTTGGCGGTGCTATCGCTGTAATCTTGCGTGATGTTGTGCGATTTATCCCAATCGCCATCTAGCGCGGCTTGTACGGCTAATTTAAGTTGTTGCGTATTTTCTGCCATGTCTATTCTTAAAGCTATATTGGATATTCGATGCTACCTTTTTGAATGAATTCGATTTTGTAACCATCTGGGTCTTCAACAAACGCGATAATGATTGTGCCGTGCTTCATCGGTCCCGCTTCGCGTACTACTTTTCCGCCCAATGTTTTTACCTTTTCGCATGCTTTGTAAGCATCATCCACTTCAATTGCCATGTGACCATAAGCGCCACCCATCTCGTAGCTGGTTTTGCCATAGTTGTAGGTGAGCTCCAACACGGTGTTATCGTACTCATTACCGTAACCCACAAAAGCCAGCGTAAATTCACCATCAGGGTAATCGCTGGTACGCAGTAATTTCATACCCAGCACTTCTGTATAAAACATGATGGAACGTTGTAAATCGCCGACGCGCAACATGGTGTGTAAAACTCTCATTTGCTGCTCCTATTTGTAATTTGGTAGTATTTTTGCATTAATTGATCTTGGGTTTCAACGACATCTGGATTGAGAGGAATGCAATCGACCGGGCACACTTCTACACACTGCGGTTTATCAAAATGTCCCACACATTCAGTACATAAATTGGGGTTGATTTCAAATATCTCTTGTCCTTGATAAATGGCGCCATTAGGGCATTCTGGCTCGCACACGTCGCAATTAATGCACTCGTCAGTAATCATTAATGCCAATTTATTTGCCTAATTTCTGCAAAATCGCGGCTTCAACTGTAGGCGATACAAACTGATGCACATCGCCACCCAGTGTGGCGACTTCGCGCACCAAGCTGGAAGACACAAACATATATTGCTCGGCTGGCGTCAAAAATAAAGTTTCTAACTTAGGGAACAGTTTACGGTTCATGCCCGCTAGCTGAAATTCATATTCAAAATCGCTCGCCGCACGTAAGCCACGAATCACCATTTGCGCGCCCTGCTCTTGCACAAATTGCATGAGCAAGCCACTAAACCCGACCACTTTTACATTTTCGGCTTTTTTAAAAACACTTTGCGCCAGTGATACGCGCTCTTCCAAGCTAAATAAGGTGAGCTTATTGGTGCTACCCGCCACCGCCACAATCACTTCATCAAACAAATTGGCGGCGCGGCGCACGATATCCTCGTGCCCCAAGGTTATCGGGTCGAAAGTGCCAGGGTAAACTGCAATGCGGTTTTTACTCATGTGAGTGACCTTTGTTAATTAAGCAGATTTTAGCAAATGATAATAAACGTTGCCCGCTTTATTTTGCTTTGTAACTTGCCAGCTTTCGCTTGGTTTAATCTCAAACTCAGCTTCAGCATACACCACACCGTTTTCACTAACATGCTGATTTAAAATGGGTAATAGCTTATCTAGCCAAGCTTTATTGTAAGGTGGATCGCAAAAAATAACGTCAAATTTTTGCGTATTATGCGCTAAAAAATGTAGCGCATTTTGGCTGAAAATTTGACAGTTTTCTGCCTTTAAGAGCGATTGGTTTTGAATGAGTGATTGGTAAGCCACGCGCGCGTTTTCAACCATCACTACATGCTTGGCATTACGCGAGAGTGCCTCAAACCCAAAAGCGCCAGTGCCAGCAAACAAATCCAAACAGGTTTTGCCAGTTAAATCTTGCCCTAGCCAATTAAACACAGTGATGCGTACGCGCTCTGGCGTGGGACGCAGACCTTCGACATCGGGAAATTTAAGAAAGCGACTACGCCAGATCCCCGCATTGATGCGGACTTGGTTAGATTTTGCAGATTTTGATGGGAATGATTTTGGCAAAATAAGACTTAAAAAGATATTGCCTTATTTTAACCTGAACTACGTATATTTGGTTTACTGCGCGCCTACTATCACTGTGACAAAGTTTTCTGGTTTAATGCGCCTCTTAAAGGCCTCTTTAATTTGTTTGGTAGTAACAGTAGAAATTTTCTTATTAAAATCATCAAGATACGTTAGTGGCAATTTATAAAAACCAATCACACTCAAATAATCTAAGATTTTTCCATTACTATCTATTCGCATAGGAAAACCGCCTATGAGGTTATCTTTTGCCGCCTTCAGTTCTTTTTCGGTTGGCCCGTTTTGGATAAATTTAGCAACGGTTTCATTCACGACTTTCATCGCCTCTGTTGCTTGGTCTTTTTTAGTTTGCAAACCAATTTGAAACGGCCCTAACTCGGCCATCGGCATAAAATAGCTATACACGCTATAAACTAGGCCGCGCTTCTCGCGCACTTCTTCCGTCAAACGCGATACAAACCCGCCACCGCCCAGAATATAATTGCCCACATACAAGGGGAAATAATCTTCATCACCACGTTTAATACCTGGGTAACCCAGTAATATATGGGCTTGGCTGGCAGGATGGTTAATATTTTGTACATTAGCAGCAGTTGGGAAAGTGACTTCTGCAATTTTTGCAACGGCTGGCGTTTGTGGCAAACCTGCAGATGTCGCTTCAGCAATGCTACGCGCTTGAGCTTCAGTCATATCACCGATCAACGCGATCACCGCACTTTTGGCGGTATAAAAGGTATTGTAGAACGCTACCAAATCATCGCGTTTCATTGCAGTAACTGTATCAACTTCGCCGCTGTCATCCAAACTATAAGGGTGCGCGCCATAAAGTGCCTTCATAAAGGCTTTGCTCGAGATGCTCTCGGGCAGCGTTGCCGCTTCATTGATGCCAGCGATGATGCGTACTTTTTCTCGCTCTAAAACCACTTGTGGAAAGTCTGGTTTATGCAAAATTTTGTCAAAAGTTTCGAGTGCTTTAATTTGTTCACTCGTCAGTGTACGTAGCTTAAACGCTGCGCGGTCCGCATCCAATTCGCCACCTAATATTGCACCAATATCTGCAAATTTGTTAGTAATCACTTCCTCGTTCATGCCGTCTGCGCCTAGTGTCATCATATAACGCGTTATGCCAGCCACACCTGAAGTTGCTTTGGTGTCACGCGCGCTACCTGCAGGGAAATTGACACTCATATCAATAATCGGCAAGTCATGATTCTCGACAAAGTACACCTCAGAACCCGCTGTAGTTTGCCAATGAACGATTTTGACTGCAGCGGTTGCTGTCAAACTAAAAGTTATAACGAATAAAGCAAAAACTGATTTAAAAAACATTTTTTATTCTCTTAAATTTTTAGTGAACGTGCGGTTTACCTTGCGGCTTCGCATTAGGATCAATCGGTTGCGGGTCTAAAGTCGCAACCGTCATATTGTCTTTGACGAGATATTTTTTCGCCACAGCTTGAATTTGTTCTGAAGTCACCGCTTTTAATTTATCTGGGTATTCTTTCAACAAATGCCAGCTATAACCCATGGCCTCAAGCTGGCCAATTTGCATGCCTTGGTAAAACATGGAATCGCGCTGATATATCTCGGTCGAGATTACGGCGGCCTTGACGCGATCTAACTCTTGTTGCGTGACACCCCCAGTTTTTATTAGCTCAATTTGAGCAATTAATGCGGCTTCCAGCTCTGCAACTGTTTTTCCCTCACTTGGTGTACCGACCAACTCAAATAAGGCTTCACGGCCGCGAGAAGTGCTGTCGTAGCCTGCACCCACATCCACCGCCAACGATGTTTCACGCACCAGCTTCTGATTCAACCGTGCCGAATCATTGCCGCTTAACACGCCTGCCAACACTTCTAGTGCATATGGCTCCCAATCTTGTTCAGGCGTTTTAGGGCTATCTTGTATAGTAGGTGCGTGAAAACCCATGCTGAGATACGGCAGCTTGCCTGGTGCCTTTACCACCACGCGACGCTCACCAATTTGTTCAGGTTCTTTTTGCGGTTTACGCGCTGGCAGCGCATGTGATTTTAATGGGCCAAAATACTGCTTAGCTAGCTTTAAAACGTCTTGTGCTTTCACATCACCCACCACCACAATGGTCGCGTTATTCGGCGCATACCAAGTCTTATACCATTCACGCGCATCAGCGGCCGTCATATTCTCTAAATCATTCATAAAACCCACTACTGGCCGTGAGTAAGGATGAGCGCGATAGGCGGTCGCTTGAAACTGCTCATTCACCATGGATTGTGGCTTATCATCGGTGCGCCAGCGACGCTCTTCCATCACCACTTTAATTTCTTTAGCGAATTCGGCGTCCGTGATTTGCAAATTTTCCATGCGATCAGATTCTAATTTAAAGGCTAACGGCAAATGCGATTTCTCAAGTTGCTGAAAATAACAAGTGTAATCAGTGGCGGTAAATGCGTTTTCTTTTCCACCCGCAGCCGCAATTACCCGTGAAAACTGACCTGCAGGCATTTTTTTTGTGCCCTTAAACATCATGTGTTCCAGCACGTGTGCCACGCCAGTCTTGCCATTGACCTCATCAATACTGCCAGCGCGATACCACACTTGTGAGACCACCACGGGAGAGCGGTGATCTTCTTGCACCACAAGTTTTAAACCATTGTTGAGCGTGAATTCTTGAATATCAGCCAGTGCAATAGCCGGAATGAAGCAAAGTGCTGCCAAGGCAAACTTAATTTTTTTTATTAACACAAAATACTCTTTCAAAACATAAATGATGAATTAGCTAACTAATGACACATCACTATTTAGTTTAGTTCGTGGCGTAGTGTGAAGTTTACGACTAAAATAGCAATAATTCGAAATTTTAAGTTTGCCATGTTCAATATTTTTAAGAAAAAGCCTGAGGAAGTTGCTTTACCAACCGTAGAAACTGCACCAGCAGTAGAAGTTGCGCAAAAACTGAGTTTTACACAACGCCTGAAACAAGGCTTGGCTAAAACGCGCAATCAATTAGGCTCGCAACTGAATAGCTTATTTGGTGGCGGCAAAATTGATGCAGAAACCTATGAAGAACTGGAAACGATTTTACTCACTTCTGACATTGGCGTTACAGCTACGCAAAAGTTGCTCGACCATCTTAAAAAACGCGTAAACCGTGAAAACTTAGAAGACACTTCTGCACTTAAAACCGCGTTAAAAGCTGAATTACTGGCTATTTTAGCACCACTAGAAGTCCCTCTGCAGACCAATATCCATGTGCCCTTTGTCATTATGCTGACTGGTGTGAATGGCGCTGGCAAAACAACAACGATTGGCAAACTAGCCAAATTATTTCAAAGCCAGGGAAAAAGCGTTTTGATTGCGGCTGGCGACACCTTTAGAGCTGCGGCGCGCGAGCAATTACAAGTGTGGGGCGCACGCAATAATGTGCATGTGATTGCCAGCGAGGGCGGCGACCCAGCCGCAGTGATATTTGACGCAGTGAATTCTGCCATCGCTAAAAAAATTGACATTGTCATCGCCGATACCGCTGGCCGATTACCCACGCAAATAAATTTAATGGATGAAATTAAAAAAGTGCAGCGCGTCATCGACAAAGCCTGCCCGGGTGCCCCACATGAAATTTTGTTGGTCATTGACGCCAACACTGGCCAAAACGCGGTAAGCCAAGTAAAAGCGTTTGATGATGCGCTTGGCGTAACCGGTTTGGTGCTGACTAAACTAGATGGTACAGCCAAAGGCGGCGTGATTGCTGCGATTGCCGAGGCAAGACCGATTCCTATCCGCTTTATTGGCATTGGTGAGGCGATTGACGATTTGCGACCCTTTAGTGCTGCTGAATTTGTTGATGCTTTGTTTGATTAATGTAATATAAGCCACTTATGATTACTTTCGACCAAGTTACCAAACGTTACCCAGGCAGCCACGAGGCGCTCACCAATGTGAGCTTTAGCATCGAGCGCGGTGAAATGGTGTATGTCACAGGCCATTCTGGCGCAGGTAAAAGCACGCTGCTTAAACTTATCGCCACGATTGAGCGCCCCACGAATGGCACGGTACTGATTAACAACCAAAACGTTAGCAAACTGAAAGAATCGACGCTGCCTTTTATGCGCCGACAGTTTGGCATGGTGTTTCAGGATCATAAACTTTTGTACGACCGTAATTGTTATCACAATGTCGCACTGCCCTTAGCGATTAACGGCATTACTGGACAAGAGGCGGGCAAACGTATCCGCGCCGCACTGGATAAAGTTGGCTTGCTTAATAAAGAAAAAGTGATGCCAATTACACTTTCCGGTGGCGAACAGCAACGCCTAGCAATCGCACGGGCTGTGGTTTCCAGGCCATCTATACTCATTGCGGATGAACCAACTGGCAACCTCGATAGAAACTATGCTGAGGATATTATCGCTTTATTTAAAGCGTTCCAACAGGTGGGTGTAACGGTGATTATTGCTACGCACGATGCTTTGGGCAATGCTAACCATCAGAACAAAGTACTTCATTTAAACCAAGGCAGGCTAACGAATGTTGAGGTTGCGCTGTGAAAAACTGGCTCGCACAACACGCACAGGCATTGAGTTTGGTCTTGCGCCGCTTCAAAAAAAATAAATTCAACACGTTGCTGATTTGCTTGGCTATTGGCGTTACGCTAGCATTGCCCAGTATTTTATACGCGGTACTTGATAGTGTTAGCGGCTTAACCAATAGCGTAAAAAGTGAATCTCAAATCAGTGTATTCTTGAGCTTAAATCACGATGATGCCGCTATAGAAACCATTAAAGCTGCTTTAGATAAAAACTCGGCGATTAAACATTTTAAATTTGTGTCGAAAGAAGACGCGCTAAGCCAATTACAAGCGGCAGATAACAACAATGATGTACTCAACTCTCTTGAAAGAAATCCATTGCCTGATGCATTTTTTATTGAGCCGAGTAAGCTAGACGCGGAATCGATCGAAAATCTTAAAGGCAATCTAAACAAAATAGACGGCGTTGACTCGGTCATTGTAGATGGCACTTGGATTAAACGCCTCAATTACTTGTTACTGCTTGGCCAAAAAGCCATGTTCATTATTGCTGGCTTGCTGGCTTTCGCCTTAGTTGCAGTCATCGGCAATACCATTCGCATGCAAATATTAACACAACACGCCGAGATTGAATTAAGCCATTTAATTGGCGCGACTAAAAGCTTTATTCGTAGGCCATTTTTGTACGCAGGCGCGCTGTATGGCTTAATAGGTGCGCTTTTTGCCTTGCTCATCACCTGCGCCGTTATTTTACTATTTAACCAATCCCTGGCACCATTGGTGGCAGAATATCAGGCTAATTTTTCATTAAATTTACCGGATTTAGTCACTTGCGTCATCATCTGCTTAGTCTCTTTATCAATTGGGCTGGCGTCGGCTTATCTTGCTGTATCCAAATCCATGTTCAAGCCAATCCAATAATTTCACAATAAAAAAGGGAGCTGAAGCTCCCTTTAGTATTTTACGGACTAAAATTTCTAGTTAAACTTGATTCTTGCGACGACGCACCATAAAGCCCATCATGCCAATGCCAGCTAACATCATTGCGTAGG
>JANYCB010000112.1 GCA_025360485.1 Methylotenera sp.
TGCCCAGCATCAAATTCTAAACGTGTGGTAATTTGCATAACGCTATTATAGCAGGCGCTTAATGCTGTTTTGCCCAAACGATGAATTTTTCAAAAGGCATGGGTTTGGCAAAATAGTAACCTTGGCATTTATGAATTTTCATCTTTTTGATGAGCTCTAAGCATTCTTTGTCTTCTACACCTTCGGCGAGCACTTCTTTGCCTAGGCTGTTTGCCAGCATGGCGATGGATTTTACAATTTCAAAATCATGTTTTGAATGGGTAATGTCGCGCACAAAAGATTGATCGATCTTAATTAAATCAATTGGCATGGTACGCAATCTGGAAAGTGAATAAAATCCAGTACCAAAGTCATCCAAGGCAAGTCTGAAGCCATCTGCTGCTAATTGGTTAATAACGGAATTGGTTGTTTCATTGTATTCTAATATGCCATTTTCGGTAATTTCTAAGATAAGATTTTTGGCTGTAATTTTCCATAAAGCCAGCGCTTGCACTAACATGTGTGGCAATTCGATGTCGTATAAATCTTCCGCACGCAAATTAATGGTGAGGTATACCTTAAGCTTGTGCTCATGCTCGAGTTCAGCCGCATAGCGGCAGGCGGAGTTGATGAGCCAACGCGTAAATAGTTTACCTTTCCCTACTTTGTTTAAGATTTCAACCGTTAAGCTGGGATAAACGCTATAGTCTGCCTTTTCAGACCAGCGCAATAACAATTCTGCGCCAGCACAGCTTGAATCTTTGAGATTAACAATGGGTTGAAAAAACAAGGTTAAACTATCTGCCGCAAAAGCGTCCATTACTTTGTTTTCTAGCTCATTTTGTATAGAAAGTTGTTCTTTTAATTTGTTTGAATAGATGACCAAATGTTGCTGTTTATAGAGCGCATTTTCTAAGGCCAGTTTAGAGCAATCGTACAACTCTAAATAGATAAGCGAAGATTTTTTATTAAATGCACATCCAATAAACGGGGTTACCAAAACTGATTGATTGCCTAAAAAAATCATCTGTTCAAATGCTCTTTGTACCTTGGCGGCAATTAAATTTAACTGAATATCGCTTGCTAAATTTGGCAGCAAAATATCAAACTGTAAGTTGCCGCTATAATAGAGCTGGCAATCGGGCGGGATATTTTGTTGTAATGTCTTTGAGATGGCTTTACTCAAGCTTATCGTAATGATGTGTGAAAAAATAGGATTGTTTTTAGCGACTTGAAAATGGATAGAAAATAAACCGATTAATTGTTGACTACCTGCATTTTTAATGGCTTTTTCTAAGCCAATTGAAATCTGACTTGCGTTAGGCAGTTGCGTATTCGTATCATAGTTAAGACTGTAATTGAGCTGATGTTCTTGATATTGTTGTACGGTTTCTGCTACTAAGTTAAACAAAAAACAATGTAGTTTGGCTGCATTAGAAAAGCCGAACTTTGTTCTTAAATCAAAGCACTTTAGCAAATCGAGAATGAGTTGAGCACTTGCACCATCTTGCAAGGCGTTTAGCCATAGGTAAACCAGATGATTGATACTACTAGTTAAGGTTTTTATATCTAAGTGCCGTGGCCATTTTTCAAGCTCAGCATGCAGTTGAATTAAATAAGTATTTGCAGCTGAATTTTTTGATGTTTCTACTTGTGCAAGTGCATTTGGATTTATTTTTAAGCCTGAGTACAGCGCTTCCAGATTAAGTTGGTAGGAGTCTAATTTTTTTAAAAGCGTTTGCTCGCTGTAGGCAATGTCAACTTCATGTAATTCCACTTGTTGCAATACTTCTGTAGATAGCTGGTCTTCATTCATTTTTCACGCAATCTACATGAAAAAATCGCTTGGATTTAGGCCATAGCTATCTGGCGCCAAACTTTTTACTATTCTGTAAGGCTCACCCGTTGGCGCAAGTGGACTATTGAGCAAATTTAATATTATCGGTGCGGTGTAGCGATTCTTATTGGGGGCTAACAATAACATTAGGCGCGGCAGTAGCCTTCTCACTTGATTTTGTTGTATGACTACGCCCACTTCGCCAGTGTTAAGTTCTACCAAAGAACTAACGGGGTACATGCCCATAAATTGAACCAGTTGGTCTACCAGTACGTTGCTAAATTGTGTGCCACTTAATTGATGAATTTTGTCTAATGCCTCTTGATGAAAAACCCCTTTTGCATAGGTTTTATGGCTAGTAATAGCACAATAAGTATCAATTAAGCCAGCGGTCTGTGAAAGCAGACCTATTTGATTGTCTCGCAGTTGCTGCGGATATCCGCTGCCATCAATTCTCTCATGATGTTGCACAACCAAAGAAATAACGGTGCTTGGAATATCCGGCGTGGCATTTAAAATTTTAAGACTTTCATCCACATGCTTTTTCGCATATTCAAATTCTTCACGCGTGAGTTTTCCTTCTTTATGCATTACGTCGGCGGATAATTTCACTTTGCCAATGTCTTGCAGCAAGCCAGCCAGACCGATATCTTTAATTTGTTTTTGGGAAAGTGCTAAAAAATTACCAAATGCCATTAAAGTAATCGAGACGTTTAGGGCATGGTTATAGGCATAGTCATCTGTTTGTTTTAGCTTGGCTAACCAAAGCAACGCGTCTGGCGACCGGCCGATATTTTCTACCATATTATCTAAAATCTCGCTTACAGCCGTTAAATCAAGATGTTGTTCATTCGCTATTGCATCAAATATTGCTCTGGTCGCGACTTGCGATTGCTCGTACACTGGATAAATAAGTGCGATTTCATTTTCTACAGGCGGCTCTTCTTCGTAAATGGTTACTCTGTAGCTGTCATCAATCTCGTCTTTATTTTTTTTGTCTCTAGACACAGCATCAACAGAAGTTTTCAGTTTGTTGCGTCTAAATAATCCGCCAAAAAAGCCACCTACATCTTCTGTAATCTGCTTGCCCATTGATTTTTGTGGGGAGCTTGATTCGGTTTGATAGGGGAACGCTTCTTGCGCGGCAGTATTCGCGTTATATTTCGCGTTATATTTCACGTTATAAACGGTGCCATCTTGGCTATTGCGTACAACATTTTGTGGCGCTTGATAATTCTTTAAATCTCGCAAAATATCCACGAACGAGGTTTTACTTGCAGGGTTCCCCAGCGTGTTTGGGCTGATTTTCTTTTCTGGGATACCAGGGTCTCGCACGCGAAAAACCGAACCTTCGCGCTTAATCGCCACGTTTTGCTTTGTAGCGGCTGCAAATTGATTGCCCAGCGATTTTGTGCGATCAATATAAACGAACTCGCATAGTGATACGATGATGTCAATATCCGCTTGATCTTCAAGTACAAAACCTTGCATCATAAAAGGCGTGCCTATCCACGGCCGATCTAGCTCGGTGACATACATGCCGAGCGTAAGCCGCAACGCCTCTATTTTTTCTTTTTTTATGTCGTCCATCGTTTATTTTCAATCAATCATAGCGCAATTAAAAAATTAATTAACAAAGTCACTGATTTGCGTTTTCATTGCCGCAGTGATGTTAAATGAAAACTCTCACTAAGTGAAGGTTTTATAAGGGCTATTTGCTTTAAATGCTGAGTTCATGCGCTAAATCTTGATAAAAGCCTAATCTTACAGAAGAAATTTGCCCTTTATCAACCGCATTCATCACCGCGCAGTCTGGCTCGTGTGAGTGTTTGCAGTTATTAAAGCGACATTTTCCTAAAAACGGCCTAAACTCTATAAAAGCCAATTCTAATTCCTCTTGAGACAAATGATTTAAGCCAAACTCTTGCAGTCCGGGCGAATCTATCAAGCTACTATTTGGGTCTAGGTGATATAAGTGCGTAGCTGTGGTGGTATGTTTGCCACTATCCAACGCCTCACTCATAATCTGTGTGCGCACGTTTTGATTAGGAAGTAGGGCGTTGATGATAGTGGATTTCCCCATGCCAGATTGGCCCACCAATACGCTTTGATGATTCACCAAATATGGCTTGAGCGTGGCAATATCTTGTTTGGCCGACAAATGTAGCACTTGATAGCCTAAATCCTGATACAGTTTCAGCTTATTTTTTGCATCGTCTGCATCCGCTAAATCGCATTTATTCAGCACAATAAGCGGCTTGATTTTCGCGGCTTCAGCAGCCACTAAACAACGATTGAGTAATGCTTCGTAAAAACTAGGCTGAGTGGCTAATACAATAATGATTTGTGTGACGTTTGAAGCGAGAATTTTACTTTTGAATGCGTTGCTTCGGTAGAGTAAGGATTTACGTGGCTGGCTTGATTCTACAACGCCCTCAGCCTTATCCGTAAGTTTGATGTTGACGATATCCCCACAAGCCAAATCGGTTTTTTTGCCTCGCGTAACGCAACTTATAAGTGTTTTGTCAGTTAATTCTACTTCGTAACGCTTGCCGTAAGAGGCAATTACTAAACCCTGCATCTAAGGCCTTGCATCTATTTTTCGAATTTATAATAGGCTTGATTCAAGTAAGCCGCCACATTGAGTTCTTCATCCTCAAACCATTTTAGACCAATCATCGTGTTGCAATTGCGTACTTGTGCAACTAAGCCTTTGCTGGTTTTAACTTTGGCATATTCGCGTGTATAAATGCCAGAGCCATCACCGCCAAAACTTGAAGCATGGCAACTAATGCAATTTTTATCGTGTAAAGCTTTGCCAGCAGCTACGTCAGCTTTGGAAAATAGCTCGTTGGCCGTTGCACTTAAGCTAAATAAGCAAAATAATATCGTTACAATTTTCGCCATTTAGCTAGTATACGCCGCTAATTTAGAAATGCGAATGCTGGCGGGTGGATGTGAGTCATAAAACGCCGAATGGAGCGGGTCTGGCGTAAGCGTAGAGGCGTTATCACGATAAAGTTTCACTAGCGCTTCAACTAAGTGACTTGCGTTGGCGTGCTTGGCGGCATAATCATCGGCTTCAAACTCATTTTTGCGTGAGTAGTTGGCCATGACAGGGCGCAACAAAAACAGAAAAACGGGTGAAACGAGCAAGAATAAAATTAAAGCCATGTGATTGCTGGGCTCAGTGACGCCTAATCCATTGTAGAACCAAGCTTGATTCATTAACCAGCCGAGTAATGCCAACCCCAGAAAACTCATGAAAAACATCAAAGCAATGCGTTTAATCACGTGATGATGTTTAAAATGACCAAGCTCGTGCGCCAGCACTGCCTCGATTTCTTCTCCGTTCAACCGACTGAGTAATGTATCAAAAAACACTACTCGTTTACTGCTGCCAAAGCCAGTAAAATAGGCGTTGCCGTGGCTGCTGCGGGCGGATCCATCCATCACAAACAAGCCTTGCGATTTAAAGCCACATTTGGTTAAAAGTGCCTCAATGCGCATTTTTAAACTTTCATCAGTAAGAGGTGTAAATTTGTTAAAAAGCGGTGCGATAAAAGTAGGGTAAACCGCTAACATTAAAATGTTAAACAAACTCCACACCACCCACAAATAAAACCACCAGTAGGCTCCAGCGCCTTGCATAAGCCATAGTGCTGCAAATAGTATCGGCAAGCCAAGCGCCAAGCCAACTAAGCCGTGTTTGACTAAATCGCTGAAAAACATGGCTTTGGTCATTTTGTTAAAGCCGAATTTCTCGTCAACAGTAAAGGTTTTGTAGTATTCAAAAGGTAAATCAATCAAGCCGCTGATGAATAGGGCGCTACAAATAACTACTGCCCCACGAATAATTTCATGGTTCGTAATTATATTTCGCCATGTATCGTCTATCCATTGCAAGCCACCCCCTAGTGTGAGAGCTGCTAACAATAAGGCTTGCACGACCACCTCAACTAAAGCTAATTTAGTTTTTGCAGATGAATAATCCGCGGCCTTTTGATGCGCTTCTAAGGAAATGTTCTGACTAAAAGCGGCAGGCACTTGCGCGCGATTTGCTTGCACATGCGCGATTTGCCTAGATCCTAACCAAAGTCGCGTAAATGTGGTGGCAATTAATAGGCCGATAAAAACGAATGTGAGTGTAGATACCATAAGATTCTAAAACATGAACTTTCTAAATTTTAAGTTAAACTAGTAGTATTCTGAAGCATTTGCGCGCTGTTGGTTCACTCGCAATGCCGCAAAACCCTATTTTAATGGAAATCATGATGGAAGCTACAAGTAATAACCCAAGTGAAACAAATAATAAGTCTAATGACAATTTAATTTGGCTAGACATGGAAATGAGTGGCCTGCTACCCGACTCCGACCGTATTTTGGAGCTCGCAGTAGTAGTGACGGATGCAGAACTCAACGTGCTTGGTGAATCACCTGTGTTGGTTATTCATCAATCGGATGCGGTGCTAGATGGCATGGATGCCTGGAATAAGGGCACGCATGGTCGTAGTGGCTTAATTGAAAAGGTCAAGTCTTCGACTTTGGATGAGGCTGAAGCTACGACACAAATGATCACGTATTTGAAGCAATTTGTACCTGCTGGAAAATCGCCCATGTGTGGTAATTCGATTTGCCAGGACAGGCGCTTTATGGCGCGCTACATGCCTGATTTAGAAAGCTATTTTCATTATCGCAATCTGGACGTGAGTGTGTTTAAAGAACTGGCAAGACGCTGGAAACCAACCATTTACTCGGGCTTTAAAAAGGCCAGTAAACACGAGGCCTTAGCAGATATTTACGAGTCGATTGACGAGTTAAAATATTATCGCGAACACTTTATCGTCAAGTGATAAATCGATTGTTTGAGTGAATTACTTCGTTGGGCGGTGCTCGCAGCATCAATGTACAACCGCGTACTATGTCGGCTTCTGCGCTCCGTCCGCCTTGTACTTCATCTCAAGCAATGAATTTATAAATTTAATACAAAAAAAGAGGCGCAACATCTTGGATGTATACGCCCCTAGGGAGGAGGAGTAAGCTTTGGAGAGCTTACTTAATGTTAAGCATCATCCATGCCAACTCCAATTTTAATTTATTTGCAGGGTTTTTTTGTAAAGCGCTAAATAGGTACTTGCGCTGGAATCCCAGCTAATATCGCGTTGCATACCATTTTTTTGAATTTGGCGCCAAGTTTTTTTATTTTGCCAAATTTTAATTGCGCGTTCAATTGTGACCAAAAGTGACGCATTATTGACATTTTTCACCACAAAACCTGTCGCTGTGTTGTTTTTAAGTGACATCTCATTAGTGTCTTGTACAGAATCCGCCAACCCACCTGTTAGCGAGACAATAGGCGGCGTGCCATAAGCCAAGCCATATAATTGGTTGAGCCCACAAGGCTCAAAACGCGATGGCATGATGAATATATCGCTACCGGCCATGATGTTGTGCGACAAATGCTCATGGTAACCCGTGTTCATGCTTACGTGTTCTGGATAAAGCTCGGCAAGCGCATTGAAGTGTGCTTCTAGCACTTTGTCACCGCTGCCTAAAATAGCAAACTGACAACCCTGTTTAACGAGTTTAGGTATTATATCTGGCAATAAATCTAAACCCTTTTGATATGTAAGGCGACTTACCACGCCCAGTAATGGTGCGTTCGCATCAATTTGTAGCCCTAGTTGTTGTTGCAGTGCATGTTTCACGGCTTTTTTGCCAGTGATGCGACTGTTGCTATAGTGCTTTTCTAGATGCACGTCGCTGGCAGGATTCCACTCATGCGTATCGATACCATTTAAAATGCCAGTTAAATCGTCCTGGCGCGTTTTAAGCAGGCCTTCTAAGCCAAATCCGAATTGTTTTGATTGAATTTCTTGTGCGTAAGTGGGGCTCACTGTGCTCAACTTGTCGGCATAAAAAAGCCCAGCTTTTAAAAATGAAATTTGCTTAAAATATTCAAAGCCGTTGATTTGAAAGTGTTCTGCTGGTAACTCAAGTGCTTTGAGCCAATTCGCGTCAAAACAGCCTTGAAAAGCCAAGTTATGAATGCTGAGGATGGATTTGGTAGTTGAGTGATCTACCAGCTTCATGTAAGCCGGCGCTAAGCCGGTTTGCCAATCGTTGCATTGAATTAAATCAGGTAGCCAGTTTGGCAAAGGACTATTGTCGCTACATAACAAACTGGCTACGCGAGAAAGCACGCCAAAGCGCAGCGCATTATCCTGCCAATCCATGCCATTTTCATCGCTGTAAGGCCCGCCAGCACGTTCATACAATTCAGAGTTTTGTATAGCGATGACAGCCAAGCCGCTGTCTGGCATCATGCCTGAGATTAAAGTGCAGGCTTGGCCTAACACGTCAATTTTGGCGACCGCATGAACCGATTTTAACTTAGCTAATACGGCGCTGTAGCCTGGAATTAATATTTTGATATCGCCAGTAAATTGTTTTAAGTGATTGATAGCATTAGGCAGGGCGCCGCTTACGTCGGCCAGTCCGCCAGTTTTAATCAATGGGTAAGCTTCTGAAGTAGCAAATAAAACGCGCAAAATATATTTTCTTTTTAGGAGGTCGAATACATTATTATATTATATAAATTTAATTGCAGATTTTGTTTTGGGAGTCAGTATGGGATGGAACGGTTTTTTTGCCGTAGGTGCGGGTGCCGCGCTGGGTGCGTGGGCGCGCTGGTGCCTGGGCTTGATGCTAAATGCCACAATACCAGCAATGCCATTAGGCACGCTAGTCGCTAACCTGATTGGTGGATATTTGATGGGGTTAGCCATTGGCGCATTCGCGCTCACCTCATCTTTTCCACCAGAGTTTAGGCTTTTTGTTACCACTGGGTTTTTAGGCGGACTGACGACCTTTTCTACTTTTTCTGGCGAATCTGTAACACTGCTCATGCGCGGCCAATATGGCTGGGCGATGACGCATCTATTGACTCATGTGTTAGGTTCGCTCGTCATGACTGGCTTAGGTTTGCTTACTATACAATTAATGCGAGGTTAATACGATGCAAGGATTTTTTTTAAAGTTATTTGTGCCAGAAGCCATACGTCATCACGGTGATTTGCTATATGAGTGGATTTTAAAGCAGGCCGAATTAATCGGAATACCTGGAGGAACAGCTATGCGTGCCTTGGCAGCGTTTGGTCGTCACGGGCATTTACACGAGCAGCATTTTTTTGAGTTGGCAGGTGAGTTGCCTATAACGCTTGAATTTTTTGCAGCGGATGAAATGATTGAGCAATTATTGGCGTTGCTGATAAGCGAAAAGCATTCATTGTTTTACATCAAATTTCGTGCTGAAGCTGGTCAGACAATATAATAGCCATAATGGATTTACTGCTAAATGTAATTTAACAAATTTTCAAAATTAATCTATAAAAAAGCCTGCACAGAAGCGGGCTTTTTTGTTGCCGTAAAGATTGCTATTTTTGAGTCTCAACCATCACTAGTGGCGCATCTGCTGGCGATGCAGCTGCGTCTTTCTTCCAGTTAGGTGCTTTGCGCGGCGTTTTTGGTTTCGCAGGTTCAGCGGCTACTGGTGCTGGTTTTGCATCACCTTTAGTCTCGACTAATTGCAAGCCACTGGCTGCTAAATCCACAGGTTTAGCAGGTTTAGCTTTGCGTGCTGGTGCTGGCTTTTTCTCAGCTTTGGGTGCTGCTTCAGTTTTTGCTGCTGTTTCTGTAACTATTGCGGTTTCAACTACTGGGGCTGTTGATTTGGCAGGTTTTCCAGATTTAGCTTTAGGTGCCGATTTAGGTGCTTTTACTACCGTTTCAATAACAGGCTCAGAAGCCAATACTGGCGCGGTGCTTGTCACAAGCTCATTTGGCACAAAAGCGGGCGTTTCTGCATTTGCATCACGAGACATATCACGATTTTGGTCACGCGAACCATCACGATTTTTGTTGCGATTGCGGCCACCACGACGGCTGCGACCGGTACGCTCTGGACGAGGCACTTGATTGGTATCAACGCCACCTTGCGCGGCTACCACTGCAGCAGTTTCAACCGCCTCAACTTTTTCTACACGTGCTTCGCTAGGTCTTTCGGGACGTGGTGTGCGCTCTGGGCGTGGCTGTTGCTGATTGTTGGTTTGTTGTGGACGTTGCCCTTGTTGCGGCTTTTCGCCCGTATTATTGCGATCACGGCTATTGGCATTGCGATCGCGATTGCGATTACGGTCACGATTGTTGCCACGATTGCGGTCGCGGTTGTTATCACGAGCCGCTTCACGGGCTTCGCGCGCAGTTTTGTCTTCGGCTTTTTCTTCCACTTTAACTGCGTCTTCACCGCCCAACCATTTTTTAATACGGCCTAAAAAGCCTACTTTGGCCGCAGGTGCCGTTTTTTCAACTGCCCTGTCTTCGACAATTGGCGCAGAGGTTGCTGCTGTAATGCCTTTCACTAAAGCCTCTGGCGCAGATGGTTTGGCTTCTTCGTTCAAGCCACGCACATAAGCGGTTTCGGCAGGCAATTCCACCATTTTGTAGCTGGCTTGCGAGGTTTCTTCATTCACATCATCATGTTTGACGCGTGTAATGCTGTAGTTGGGCGTTTCCATGTGCACATTGGGGATCAATATCACTTCCACACCCATGCGTTGCTCAATTTTGTGAATATCGGCACGTTTTTCGTTCAGCAAGAAAGTCGCGGCTTCAACAGGCAATTGCACTTGAATAATCGCGCTATTGTCTTTCATGGCTTCTTCTTGCGTAATGCGCAAAATGTGTAACGCTGTCGATTCAATACCGCGAATATGGCCAGTACCGCTACAACGTGGGCAAGCGGCATGATTGGTTTCACCTAAGCTTGGGCGCATGCGTTGGCGTGAAAGCTCAAGCAAACCAAAGCGTGAAATTTTCCCAGTTTGTACGCGTGCACGGTCAGCGTGTAGGGCGTCGCGCAGGGCGTTTTCTACTTCACGTTGATTGCGTGGATTTTCCATATCAATAAAATCGATGACAACCAAGCCGCCAAGGTCGCGTAAGCGTAATTGGCGCGCGACTTCTTCAGCCGCTTCTAAGTTGGTGTTAAAGGCGGTTTGTTCAATATCTGCGCCTTTAATCGAGCGGCCAGAGTTGACGTCCACCGAAACCAGTGCTTCTGTATGGTCAATTACAATGGCGCCGCCAGAAGGCAAGCGTACTTCACGCGAGAAAGCAGATTCGATTTGATGTTCGATTTGAAAGCGTGAGAACAGCGGCACTTCATCTTGGTAGAGTTTTACACGCGCCACATTACCTGGCATCACGTGGTTCATAAACTGCACGGCTTGCTCGTACACATCGGGCGTATCGATTAAGATTTCGTTGATGTCTGCGCTGAAATAATCGCGAATCGCACGAATCACCAAACTGCCTTCTTGATAGATTAAAAACGCACCTGCTTGAATGTGTGAGGCTTCTTCAACCGCAGTCCAAAGTTGTGTAAGGTAGTTTAAATCCCACTGTAATTCTTCTGAATTGCGGCCAATACCCGCGGTACGCGCAATAATGCTCATACCTTTTGGGACTTCTAATTGCGCTAATACATCGCGTAATTCGTTGCGATCTTCGCCCTCAATGCGGCGCGAAACGCCACCACCACGAGGGTTGTTTGGCATTAATACTAAATAGCGGCCAGCAAGTGAGATGAAAGTGGTGAGCGCTGCACCTTTATTACCGCGCTCGTCCTTATCGACTTGCACGATGAGCTCTTGTCCTTCTTTAATCACGTCTTGAATACGTGCGCGTCCAGCATCCGCTTTATCAGAAAAGTAACTGCGTGAGATTTCTTTGAATGGTAAAAAACCGTGACGCTCCATGCCATAATCGACAAATGCAGCTTCGAGTGAGGGTTCTACGCGGGTAATAACGCCCTTGTAAATGTTGCTTTTGCGCTGTTCTTTACCAGCGTGTTCTATATCTAAATCTACTAATTTTTGTCCATCGACTATCGCAACGCGTAGTTCTTCTGACTGCGTTGCATTAAATAACATGCGTTTCATTGTGTGCTCCCGCGCATCAATCGGGCAGACATTTTTTGCCAGTGGCGTATTGCCAGTGTCATTTTATAAAGTGAACTAAAGACCTGAAGGCTAGAAAATCTACTAAGCTTTGATAACAAAGCTTGTAAATAGCATTTAAGCTCGCACAACATATATATTCAAGTACATGCAATGCGGCAATATGTAGCGTTAAATGCGTTGCAAGGCGCGTGTTTAAAGGCCTGTATTGCATTGCGCAAGTTGTAATGCGCGATGCAGCATGATTTAAATGTGTTGCTACAATTGTCAACTTACACCAACAAGTGGCATAAATCCGTTAAAATTCACTCTTCAGAACTTTAGTCGCACTTAATGTTTTATTTTGTCTGCGGCGACTAGAGCGCAATTCTTTTATTGCTACTTTTATGGCGAGCAATTTAGCCAAAATATTGTGTGAAACCAAAAAATTCATGTGGTTGAATGGCTTAAATAGCGTTCAATTCAACAACATGGTGAGTATAGGCGTAATCGACCTTTTAAGCAAAGCCAAGTTAAAGTTAGGTTAAGTAAATCAGCATGCAAACAGCACAAATTAGCAATATTGGCGCAAATGCGGCAGCCAGTGTCACAGTGGATGAGGCCAGCGATGGTCAGCGTATTGATAATTTTCTCACCAAAACGCTCAAAGGTGTACCCAAAAGTCATATCTATCGTATTTTGCGTAGCGGCGAAGTGCGCGTGAATAAAGGCCGTATTGATGCCTCTTACAAACTTATTTTAGGTGATATTGTACGCGTGCCGCCGATTCGCATTGCTACGCATGAAAAAGAAGTCACCAATGCACCAGCCACCGCCGTATTAGAAAAAACCATTATTTTTGAAGATGACGCTTTATTGGTCATCGATAAGCCCGCTGGTTTTGCAGTGCATGGTGGCAGTGGCATTAGTCGCGGTGTGATAGAACAACTCAGAATGGAGCGACCCAAAGCTAAATTTCTAGAGCTAGCACATCGGCTGGATCGTGAAACTTCTGGCGTGCTGATGCTGGCCAAAAAGCGTGCTGCATTAGTTGCCTTACATGAAATGATTCGCAACAACCAAACTGATAAGCGTTATTTAATGCTGGTGGCAGGTGAATGGACTGAAAAGAAGAAGCGCGTGATTTTAGATTTGCAAAAATACGTGTTGCCTAATGGAGAGCGGCGTGTGAACGTGGTGACCGACAAAAGCAAAGATAAATACGACGAGTCGCAGGTTTCTGAAACCATTTTTTATCTCAAGCAAAATTATGTTGGTTTTAGTTTGCTCGAAGCGCAACTTATTACTGGTCGCACCCATCAATTAAGAGTGCAATTGGCGCATTTGGGTTTTCCGATTGTCGGGGATGACAAGTACGGCGATTTTGCAAATAACAAACTTTTGCAGAAAAAAGGCTTAAAGCGCATGTTTTTACATTCAGCTGAAACAAAGTTGCGGCATCCAGTTTCTGGTGAAAATCTTAAATTAATTGCGCCATTGCCAACAGAGTTGCAAAAATTTATCGAGAAACTAGAACTTAAGTAACGGAAAAAATGAAAGAAAAAAAGTTTGATTTAATTGTGTGGGATTGGGATGGCACGCTAGCTAATTCCACCGGCATGATCACCGATGCCATCGTGCAAGCGGCTCAGCAAGTCGGTTTGCCAGCGCTCGACCCTAAGGCGGCCAGCAATATCATTGGTCTTGGCCTGAAAGAGTCTATTCATGCGCTGTTTGGCGATTTGCCGCCAGAGCTCGCTCAAAAACTTGCCGTGCAATACAGTGCCAACTATTATGCAGGTGAGCAGGCAATTTCACTTTTTGCAGGTGCTAAATCCACTATTATCGAGCTCAGTCGTCGCGGCTATAAACTGGCGGTAGCTACTGGGAAGGGCCGGCGTGGGCTTAATTTGGCGCTGGAACATTGTGGTTTAACGCAATATTTTCATGAAACGCGCACTGTGGATGAATGTTTTTCTAAGCCGCATCCGCAAATGCTGGATGAAATTATGGATGCGTGTGTGGTAACGCCAGAGCGCACTTTGATGATTGGCGACACCAGTTACGATTTGCAGATGGCCAAAAACGCCAGTGTGCAAGCGGTAGCGGTGACGTTTGGCGCGCAATCACGCGACAAATTAATAGGTTACAATAGCATTGAAATGTTTCATCATTTTGATGAATTAAGCGCTTGGTTGTTGGCTAAATAGGTTGCTAAGTAAATAGACTGTTGGACAAGTAATGCATAAAAATACGATTATTTTAGATAGTGGCGAGCTGCACGAAAAGTCACTTGGGTTGCGCTTTGCCTTACCCGCTTTGGGTGAGTTCGCCACGGGCTTTGTGGTGCGCTATCGCGGCAAGGCGCATGCTTATGTGAATCAATGTGCGCATGTGCCTGTCGAATTAGATTGGGAACAAGGACATTTTTTTACCGTGAGTAAAGATTATCTTATCTGCGCCACACACGGCGCGCACTATCAGCCAGATACGGGGCATTGTATTATGGGTCCGTGCAAAGGAAAAAGCTTGCAAGCATTGCCTGTAACGGAGCAAAATCAACACATCACCATTCACCTAGACCAACTACATAAGTCACATAGAAAACCATAGATTAGGAAAAAACATTACATGTCTGAACAATTAAATCCGCAAGATAACAACTGGCAACAACAAACCATTGAAAAGCTCGCTCTTTCTGGCTTAAAAGAGCAGAAAACCGCACGTCGCTGGAGCATATTTTTTAAAAGCCTCACGTTTTTATATTTGTTTATATTGTTGATTTTGGCATTTGGCTGGTTTGGCGGTAAAAATACCGCTGGGCCGCATACGGCTTTAATCGAGATTAATGGCGTGATTGAGGCAGGCGGTGAAGTGAACGCAGATTCATTCATTAGCAGCTTGCAAGATGCGTATGACAGCTCAGGTACTAAAGGCATTATTCTGCGCTTTAACACGCCAGGCGGCAGCCCAGTGCAAGCGGGTATCATTAACGATGAAATCAGACGTCAAAAAGCTTTGCATCCTAAAATCCCTGTCTATGGCGTGGTGGAAGATATTTGTGCCTCTGGTGGCTATTACATTGCGGTGGCGACCGATAAAATCTATGTCGATAAAGGTAGTATTGTTGGCTCCATCGGCGTGTTGATGGATGGCTACGGCTTTACCGAAGTGATGAAAAAAGTCGGCGTAGAGCGCCGTTTAATGACAGCGGGCGAAAACAAAGGCATGTTAGATCCGTTCTCACCAATCAATCCTAAACAACAAGCCTTTGCTCAAAGCATGTTGAATGAAGTGCATGAGCAATTTAAAGCGGTCGTGCGTCAAGGCCGTGGTAGCAGATTAAAAGAAACACCAGAAACCTTCAGCGGCTTGTTTTGGAGCGGCGATCAAAGTATTAAGCTAGGCTTGGCCGATGCGCTGGGCAGCGCCGATTACGTGGCGCGCGAGGTGATTAAACAAGAAGAAATCGTTGATTACACCAACCAAGAAACCGTGGTAGACCGCTTTGCCAAACGTTTAGGTGCCAGCATGGCAAAATCGATTGGGCTTGATGCAATGACAAAAGGCTTGCAGTTAAGGTAGCAAGCAAGCTGCTACCTCACCATGGCGTTTTAAGCAGCGCCATTGGTAAGCCAGTTGCCAAGAAACCGAGAGCCAAGCGAACCAAGTACAACGATACTAAATATTGAGGCGGCAGTTTGCGAAGGGTTGAGGCCAACTTGACTGATGGCGATTGCGTTGGCTGAGGCGATTACGAGTAGCACTAATCCGGTGATACCCCATGCGCGAAGCGAATGAAACAGCGCGCGAGTGAAGAAAATGAGCAATAGCCCAGCGATATTAGCCATCCAGCAATATTGCTGCACGTGATCTAGGATCATCTGCATTGATTCACCCAAGATGGTGCCTAACGTCCAAGTTCAGGGGCGCGCCGCCGATAGGCGGAGCGTCCCCTGCAACGCCGGGTTAGCCCTGCCTTTTCGAGACTTCGTTCCACGCACGCTCCCAGACGTTGTTGAGGTGGTTGAGATAGTTGAAGATGTAGCCAGGACTGAAAAATTGGACGCCGGCAGACTCAATGCCATCGCGCCCGATGCCATAGCGGTACAGCTGATCGGGGTTGCGATCAATGGAATTGAATATCTGAGTACCCAAGGCGCGCTCAATGTCTGAGGCAGACAAAGCCCAAGGCGTAGGGAATTGGAATTCAGGGGCTGGCAGAATTTCTCCGTACTGTTCGAGTAGCTCAGACAGCTTATGCGTTGGGACTGCGGATGCGCCCGTTGCGCGGGAAATACACGCTTTAAGGAATAGCTCGGTTGCGAGATTTAAGCAGTAGTAGGCGACAGAACCCTGAGACCACCGAAGATTTTCTCCGGCTTGTCCGGCTGCTTCACAAAGCACCTTGGCTCCCAGAAGAAAGGCGATCGCTTGTTCGTGAAGCTTTTCGGGCGACGATAGATTCTTGAAGGAGGCTGAGTCGACTCTAACTCCGGGCCACCGATCATCTGCGAGGAACGGGTCGAGGATGTATAAGACCTTCCCGTCACGAGATGCGTCGGTCATTTCTTGGCAGGGCTAACTATTAAGTAACCGTCCCAATGACGGTGTATAAACGAGCGGTGAATTATTCATTTTTATTTTAATATCAGTGGGTTAAGTGAATAATAGAGAGCGTATAACAAGCGCAGAATGCGAACGCTACGATATTATTTCAGCGCTTTCGTATGATTAATCAAGCCATTGGTCGAACTGTCGTAGTTGCCCACAGCTCCGTCGCTAGTGAGTTGCGGCAAGATTTGTTGAGCGATTTGTTTGCCGTATTCCACACCCCATTGGTCGAAGCTGTTGATATCCCACATCATGCCTTGCACGAATATTTTGTGCTCGTACAGCGCAATCAGCTTGCCTAGCGTATTCGGCGTGAGTTTATCGAACATAATAGATGTCGTCGGGCGGTTACCTTCAAACACTTTGTGCGGCAATAAATCTTCCAGCGCTTTGCCCGATAAGCCTTGTTTTTCAAGCTCTGCGCGGGCTTCATTCTTGGTTTTGCCTAACATAAGCGCCTGCGTTTGCGCTAAGAAGTTGGCCAATAAAATTTTGTGATGCGCGTAGCCATGCTTGCCGATAGCGTAATGGCTGTGTACTGGCATTAAAAAGTCGGCAGGTACAATTTGTGTGCCTTGATGAATGAGTTGGTAGAACGCATGCTGGCCATTGGTGCCAGCTTCGCCCCAAATCACTGGGCCAGTTTTGTATTTAACGCGGGTGCCTTCGCGGCAAATAAATTTGCCGTTACTTTCCATATCCGCTTGTTGCATATAGGCTGGAAAGCGCGCCATCCCTTGATCGTATGGCAGTATTGCTTGCGTATCGACATGAAAGAAATTGTTATACCAGATTCCTATTAACGCCATAATCACCGGCATGTTTTGCTCTAAGGGTGCAGTTCTGAAATGAATATCCATTTCATGGCCACCGTTTAATAATTCTTCAAAGTTATCCATACCCACGTACAAGGCAATAGATAAGCCGATGGCAGACCATAGCGAGTAGCGGCCGCCAACCCAATCCCAGAATGCGAACATATTAGCGGTATCGATACCAAACTCTGTGACCGCTTTAGCGTTAGTAGATAGCGCCACAAAATGTTTGGCAACATGTGCCTCATTTTTAGCGGATTCTAAAAACCAAGTACGTGCAGAAAGCGCATTGGTCATGGTTTCTTGCGTAGTAAAGGTTTTAGAAGCGACGATGAAGAGCGTGGTTTCAGCTTTGCATTTTTCTAATGCAAGCATCAAATGTGCACCGTCGATATTAGATACAAAATGAATGTTTAAACCAGGGCTGGCGTAAGGTTTAAGGGCGTTGCAGACCATGACAGGTCCAAGATCTGAGCCGCCAATGCCGATGTTGACGATATCGGTGATGCGTTTGCCTGAATAGCCAAGCCACTTGCCGCTACGCACTTGCTCGCTAAAGCTGCGCATTTGCTTGAGCACGGCGTTCACATCGGGCATCACGTCGTGGCCATCTACGTAAACAGGCGTGTTGCTGCGATTACGCAGGGCAGTGTGCAATACCGCGCGATTTTCGGTGATGTTGATTTTTTCACCCGCAAACATTTTATCGCGCGAGGCTTCAATATTAGCTTCACGCGCCATTTGAAACAGCAAAGGCAGTGTTTCATCCGTAATGCGATGTTTGGAGTAATCAACCAGTAAATCGGCGAATTTTAAACTGTATTTTTCAAAACGTTTCGGGTCGGCCGCAAACAAATCACGCATGTGCATAGGCACAATAGTTTTTTGATGCGCACAAAGTTTATCCCATACTGGATAATTGGTAAGTGAGGTCATTTATTATTTAAAACAATTGGTTATAAGTTATATTTAAAGTTAATTAGTAAGTTTAATTATCAATCCTGCAAGCGGTGGCAAGGTAATCAACAACGATTGCTGGAAGTTCATCCAAGCAATATTTTCCGTTTGTAGCCCAGCACCGTTACCTTGGTTGCTTCCTCCATAAATGACGGCATCGCTGTTAAAAACTTCAGTGTAATGACCGCTTTTTGGCACACCAATACGATAATTATGCCGTAAAACAGGCGTAAAATTAAGCACTATTATAACAAAACTGCCATCGCGGGCACGCCGAATGAAGCTAATGATGGATTGATCAGAATCATGACAATCAATCCAATCAAAACCTTGCACTTCAAAATCTAACTCATACAAGCTGTTTGTGCTGAGATATAGATGATTCAAATCGTGCGTAAGCTTCTGTATGCCTTGATGCAGTGGATTTTCAAGCAAATGCCAATCAAGGCTACTATTCACGTTCCATTCACGGCCTTGGGCAATTTCGTTGCCCATAAAGTTGAGTTTTTTACCTGGACTGGTCATTTGTAGCGTAAGCAAAAGTCGCAAATTAGCGAATTTTTGCCAGCTATCACCAGGCATTTTGTCTAATAGTGAATGTTTTCCGTGTACCACTTCATCGTGTGAAAAAGGTAGCACAAAGTTTTCGCTATACGCGTAAAGCTGGCCAAAAGTAAGTTTGTCGTGATGGTATTTGCGATGCACCGGGTCGTTTTCGATGTATGCTAAATTATCGTTCATCCAGCCCATGTTCCACTTCATACTGAAGCCAAGTCCGCCTAAATACACAGGGCGCGACACGGCTGGCCAAGCGGTAGATTCTTCGGCAATCGTGAGCGCGCCGGGGAAATCCTGATGCACAATCGTGTTTAATTGCTTAATAAAATCAATGACTTCTAGGTTTTCACGGCCACCAAATTTATTTGGCAACCACTCGCCAGCTTTGCGCGAATAATCTAAATAAAGCATAGAAGCCACAGCATCGACACGCAGGCCGTCAATATGGAATTCTTCTAACCAAAAATAGGCGTTAGAGACTAAAAAATTGCGCACTTCGTTGCGGCCATAGTTGAATATCAATGTGCCCCAATCTTGATGCTCACCTAATCTTGGATCCTCGTGTTCGTACAAGGCGCTGCCATCATAGCGCGCCAATGCCCAGTCATCTTTAGGAAAGTGCCCTGGCACCCAATCAAGAATGACGCCGATATTGGCCTGGTGGCACGCATCCACAAGAAAGCGCAAATCGTCTGGCGTGCCGAATCGATTGGTGACGCCAAAATAACCAGTGGTTTGATATCCCCATGATTCCGTTAAAGGATGCTCGGTAATCGGCAACAATTCTATATGCGTATAACCCATCTCCGCCACATATGGCACAAGTTTTTCTGCGAGTTCACGAAAACTTAGAAGTTCGTTATTTTCTTTGCGCTGCCATGAGCCCAAATGCACCTCATAACAGTTAAAGGGCGCATGCAACCAATCCTGTTCGCCGCGATTTTTAAGCCAAGTTTTATCTTTCCATTGGTAATTATTGTTAGTGGTGATGCGCGAGGCGGTGCCGGGACGTAACTCAAACTCGCGTGCATAAGGGTCAATTTTGGTGAAAACTCCGCCAGTATTGCGATTGCGAATTTCGAATTTATATAAATCGCCAGCGCTGAGGTTAGGGATAAAAAGTTCCCATACACCACTGCCGCCGCGTACGCGCATGGGGTTGACACGGCCATCCCAGTTATTAAAGTTGCCCACCACGCTGACACGCTCTGCGCTGGGTGCCCATACGGCAAAGCTCACGCCTTGTACGCCCTGTAACTCACATTCACGCGCACCTAAGGTATTGTAGGCATGGTTTAACTGACCCTCTGCAAACAAATGTAGTTCATCATTGCTGATAAACGGCATAAATGAATAGGCGTCATGCGTTTCGATGGTTTTTCCAGCATATTCGATTTTTAATAAGCAGGGTGATGTGGGTTGCGGGCTTCCTTGCCAAGTAAATAGACCATCCGCATGCATTCTTTCTAGCGACTGCCAATCTGCACCAACTTTTAGCCAAACTTCATTGGCCTTAGGTAAAAACGCGCGAAAAACAAATTGTTTTTTTGCGGATTTGCTGACTGCAATCTCATGCAAACCTAAAAAATTAAAGGGATCATGATGTTTCGCACCTAAAATTAAATTTAGTTGCAACTGTTCAGTTTTTATGGATGTGGGTTTTAACAAAATAAACTTCTTAAATGTAAATTAAATGTAATAAAATAGTTGCTAACATATAGATTATAGCGCTTTATTGTGCCTATAATGTGAACAAGTGACGATTTAACCCATTACTCAACATCTGCTTTGTTTACCGAGTATTTTTAATTATTATTTAAAGCGTCACCAAGTTAAACATGCCTTATTTACAAAATATTTTGTTAACAATGTTATTTTATTTTAAGAGTATAAGTCATGGAAAAAGAGATCGGTTCTTCGCGTTTCATTAGTAATCTTACTAAAAATTCGGTTGCGCTTATTTTGGCGGGCGGACGTGGTAGTCGATTAAAAGACTTAACTAGTCATCGTGCCAAGCCGGCCGTTCCTTTTGGTGGTAAATTCAGAATAATTGATTTCCCATTATCAAACTGTATTAATTCTGGCATTCGCCGCGTGGGTGTGGTCACCCAGTATAAATCACATAGCCTGATGCGTCATATTCAGCGCGGATGGGGATTTTTACGTGGTGAATTCAATGAATATGTAGATTTATTACCTGCATCGCAGCAGCGCGATACAGAAGATTGGTACAAAGGTACTGCGGATGCAGTATTCCAGAATCTAGATATTCTGCGTGCCAGCCAAGCGGAATACGTGGTGATATTGGCTGGTGACCATATTTATAAAATGGACTACGGCCAAATGCTGGCTTGTCATGTGAAAAATAATGCAGATATGACGGTAGCCTGCATTAACGTGCCGCTTGAAGAAGCCAAAGGATTTGGCGTGATGGCGGTGGATGATGAAGATAAGATTGTCGAATTTGCAGAAAAACCCGCAAACCCAAAACATATGCCAGGCGACACCACTCAAGCATTAGCAAGTATGGGTATTTACGTGTTTAACGCGGGCTTTTTGTACGAGCAACTGATGCGTGATGCTGAAGATGAAAACTCAACGCATGATTTTGGTGGCGATATTATTCCCCACTTA
>JANYCB010000043.1 GCA_025360485.1 Methylotenera sp.
CCGCCACCATCAGAGCCACTTGAGCCACTTGAGCCACTTGAGCCACTTGAGCCACTTGAGCCACTTGAGCCACTTGAGCCACTTGAGCCACTTGAGCCACTTGAGCCACTTGAGCCACTTGAGCCCGAGCCTGATGTACTAGGAACACTTATACGGCTACCAGAACCTGAAGTTCCTGATCCCGATATTCCCGAACTTGAACCTGAATCATCTAAAGAATCACGGCTTGAACCTGAGCTTGATGAGCCTGACGACCTTGAATCTGACGAACCTGAGCCTGGTGAGTCTGAATCTGACGAACTCTGGCCTGAGCTACCCGAAGAGCTACTTCTTGAGCCTGATGACCCTGAACCTGAAGGGCCTGAATCACCATTTAATTTTCTTCTGTTTTCATTTCTAAATTGGTCGTTGTAATCAAACAGTATGCCTTTTCTTTCTACAAGCTTATCGCAAACCCAATTGCCGTCACTGTCGCGGTGCACTTCCATTTTCACCACTTTACCATGGGAATTTGCAATGCTTCTGTAGCTAGTTTTCACCTGTGAAAACGCTACTTCTGTGCCAGCTAAAGACAAACGATTAGGGCCATCTAAACGAGCAAAACCTTCCATAATCGCTGTATCTGCGCGGTTCATTAAGTTTTTAATCGGTTGCGCTTCAACGCTACGAGGCTTAATCGAGCTACCATTCCAAGCGCCGCCAACACGCACTTCGCTACCCACTTTTACCTTATCAAAAATATTTTTGTTATCAACACCTACTTTAGTGCCATTGACTACAAAACTATCTCCAGAAACGCTCGTTACGATGCCAAAAGTGCTCACTGAACTAGCGTTGCCAGCAATGCCCACTCTAGTGGCCACTATTTGGCCATTCGCAAGCCTGTGCCCGCTCACCCGCACCATTGCACCTAGTTCTAAGGCACGCATTTGCTGCATCGTCAATTGATCAAGTTGAATCGTTTGACTCATTACTTCCATTTGTTGGCGCTTAGTATCTAATTTATCAATAGGCCCAACAATCGCATCAAACATGCCGATTGACCTTGCCTGCAATAGGCCGTTTACTCGGTCGGCTTTCAGCATCACCATCTGGCCAGTGGCAAGACTGGAAAGTTTAGATGCATTACCATTATCAAAAATAGGCGTGTGTTTGTCGTAGTGCACTTCCACGCCATCTACACAGATACTTGCAAAACCAGTAACTACGCCCACTATGGCAATGCCACCTGCACCATTTTCTGGTAATAACGCATTCTCTGCCAATATGCCTGTACCACCCGTGCCGCCTGAAATACCCGTTCCTCCTGCACCGCCACTTGCTACTGCGCCAGTACCGCCCGTTCCACCCGATATACCCGTGCCGCCAGCACCACCGTTTGCTGTTATACCTGTTCCGCCTGTGCCACCATTTGCTGGAACGCCAGTGCCACCCATTCCACCATCCATTGTATTTGGATTTATAAGTGATGCGGTTGAACAAACACCAGCATCATTTTCAGCGTAAGCTTGTACTGAAGCTATCATTAAACTTAAAACTGAAAGTATTTTTATTAGATGATGGCGACTAGACATCATTACTTAGATTTCCTTTTTTCTTCCATTTCGTCTTGCATTGGTTCGTAGTAATAATATATGCCATAAGTCATGCGCATATTCGCTCTAGCGTTGTTCTTGTCTTTCTCTGCCAAGCTATCGGCAATCTTATTCACTTCACGTAGCGTTTTCATGCCTTGTTTTTTTGCCACTTCGCCAATTTCGACAATACTTGGCTTAGTTAAAGTGTCATAGTGCACACAACGCTCCAAGAAGCTAACATGTTGACCTAATACATTAGAAATTGCCGCTTGGGCGTGATCATGCAGATTGTGCCCAAAATAAAACACTTTCTCTTCAAAACCTTCCTGCGGAATAAACATATCGGTAGTGAGATGCACAAAATTATCATCATCTATTGTGGCAATCCCCAAATTTAACCATTCATCTAATACTGCGCGCGGATGAATATCTGTACTGATGCTGCGCACCAATCCTTCAAAAGACTCGTTTAGATTATCGGCTGCAAAGCGTTGCAATGGTTTTGGCATGCCTTCTTCATTCAGATATTTAGGATTAGCATTCCAAGAAGCAATGATTTGTGAACCTAAAGATACATTGGCGGGCATTACCTCTTCTATCTCTAAATTGTGTCCACGCAAGCGCCTAACATCTTTACGATGTACTCCGCTCATCAAACTAATGCGAGAATCGGTTTGACGCTTATTATTCAGTGCAAATTCTTTATCTGCCACTTCTACAAATAGCCCTTTAATAACATCAATTACAAAGGTATAAGTTAGATCATTGGCCAACATTAATTTAATAAATGGCCTTAGCACGCGCTTTAAAGCGCTTGCAATTAACAATTGCCCCTTAGATATTTCAGTACTCACACTTTACTTCTTCTTAGATAATTTAAATTTATACACCAATTTACCACATATTTTAAAAAAACGGGATTTTTTTTCATTTGTGAGTTGACATGGGAATATTTACCTTTTATTATTCACGTATTAATTAAACTGATGTTTATTTAACTGAACAATTATAGAGGGAGGAATTATGCTTAGCTTGAAACTACTTTTTACAGTTTTTGCCATCTTAATAATATTGGTTTCTATCACCTACTGTGCCGTACAAGCGCTAACAAAATGTAAAGTTATTGTGGGTAAAAACTTCCAAGACTCTCGCAGACCGTACAAACACAGCAATAACCGTGATCGCAGGCATAAATTTTAAGTTTTACCCTTAGGCATTGGGTTGAGCTCCTAAATGTTTAAGCCTTACGCCGCACATCATAAGTGTGCGGCTTTTTATTGCCTAGACCGCCCTACCCAATAAAAACGTTAAGCTGTTTTTTGGCGACGATCACGTACCGATTTTGCCAGCATCTCTAACACCTCAACGGTATCACTCCAGCCTAAACAACCATCCGTAATAGATTTGCCATATTCCAACTCACAACCAGGGCTATGTTCTTGACGACCTTCGTTGAGATGCGACTCCAACATCACGCCCATAATGTGCGCTTCACCAGTCGAAACCTGCGATGCAATATCGCGCGCGACTTCTTTTTGTTGCTGAAAATCCTTTTGGCTATTGCCATGACTGCAATCCACCATCAATAAGGGCGATAATCCTGCAGAGGAAATCGTGTTGCAAGCAGTATTTATGCTGTCAGCATCGTAGTTTGGTATTTTTCCTCCGCGTAGAATCACATGGCAATCTTCATTGCCAGTCGTTGCAATAATTGCAGATTGACCCTCTTTCGTTACCGATAGGAAATGATGCGGGCTTTCGGCGGTTTTAATCGCATCAATCGCCACACGCACGCTACCATCGGTGCCATTTTTAAAGCCTACCGGGCACGACAAGCCTGACGCCAACTCACGGTGCACCTGCGACTCTGTCGTACGCGCACCAATGGCGCCCCAACTCACCAAGTCTGCCGTATATTGAGGCGTAATCATGTCTAAAAATTCCATCCCAGCAGGCATGCCAAGCTCATTCACATCCAGCAAAAATTTACGGGCAGTTTCTAACCCCAAATTAATATCGTAACTACCATCTAGATGCGGATCATTAATCAATCCCTTCCAGCCCACGGTTGTGCGTGGTTTTTCAAAATAAACCCGCATCACGATCAATAAATCATTCGCTAAGCTTTTATGCAGTTCGATTAAACGCTGCGCATATTCAAGCCCAGCCTTGGTATCATGGATGGAACAAGGGCCGACAATCACTAGCAGACGATCGTCTGCTTGATGCAAAATATTGTGAATTGCAGAGCGCGTTTCTAATATTTTTTGTGTGCTTGTCACACTCTCCTTGAGGCGCTCTAACAAAGCTAGCGGCGAAATCAATGGCTTGATCTCGCGAACGCGTACATCGTCCGTCGCTAATTTTTCGTACTTTAATTTTTCTTGATTTGTCATTTTATAATCAGTGTCATTTTGTATTACTTTTTCAATATTTGTGCTAAAACTTCTAAAAATCGTGCATTTTCGCTAAATAATCCAATACTTACACGTAAATAATCGGGCATTTCGTAATTGGCAATTGGCCGAACTATTATTCCATTTTGCAACAATTGTAAATTTACATTCGCCGCATTGGCTACTTTAAAACTCACAAAATTAGCACTTGAAGGGATGTGTTCTAAGCCAAGTTTATTAAAACCTTGCGTCAATTGTGCCATTCCCGCTTGATTGAGAGCATAACTACGCGCCACAAAATCATC
>JANYCB010000046.1 GCA_025360485.1 Methylotenera sp.
TTTGGCAGCAAGTTTCAGTGCATTATCTTTTGCCTGCTGGCTACCAGTTAGCTTGCAAACCATTTCGTCAATTGATAATACTTTTTCTACATGCGTACAGCTTTCTACGATTTCAATCAGTTTATGATGATATTCCACATAAAGCACTGGACGCGCTTCTACAAAAATAATGTCTTTACACAGTTTGCGCGCGTCACGCACCATGGTGCCAGTTTTAATGCCAAAGGCTTTGGCTTCGTAACTCGCGGCGATGCAGCAGGTGGTCTCTGCCATCACCGCCAGCACGCCGATAGGCTTGCCACGCAGCTTTGGGCGCAATTGCTGCTCTACCGAGGCAAAGTAGGAGTTGAAATCGACATATAATGCGTTTAGTGACATGCTAATATTTTTTAAGTAGGGTGTAATGATTCGTGTGTAATATTGACTAATAGCTATCAAACTAAGTTTACAATTTTAAGGTAAAAACATCATGAGTAACGAACAAATTGCAATTTTTGCAGGTGGCTGTTTTTGGTGTACCGAGCCAGTATTTAGCCAACTAAAAGGCGTGAGCAAGGTAGAATCTGGCTATATTGGCGGGCACACGCAAAACCCAACCTATAAAGACATTTGCAATGGTGATACTGGCCATGCAGAGGGCATTAGAATTACCTTTGATGCCGCTGTAGTGAGTTTTGAAACGCTGCTAGAAGTGTTTTTAGTCAGCCACGACCCCACCACGCCTAACCGTCAAGGTAACGATATCGGCACTCAGTATCGCTCTGCTGTGTTTTGCCAAAATGCGGCTCAGTTTGAGCAGACTGAAACAACAATAGAAGTGTTTAATAGCGCCTTTGTTTACAACGCGCCTATCATCACCGAGATTAACGGCGCAAGTACGTTTTACCCCGCAGAAGACTACCACCAATATTATTTTGATAAAAATCCAAGTAACCCATACTGTATGGCGGTGGCAGCACCTAAGGCGGCTAAAATACGTGCCAAATATGCACGGCTAATTAAATCTTAGGTCTTACTGCTTAGCCATTGCCGGCGCCAAAAAATCAGCAACATGAAAATTGCGATGGCGGCCATTAAGCCGATGCACCACCAAAAGCCGTTATGGTCTTCCAGCCATGGAATATATTTAAAGTTCATGCCAAAAATACCGGCAATCAGCGTCGCGGGCATAAACAGCATGGCGACTACAGTTAGTGCGCGCACTTCCAAATTCACACGGTTACTCACGCTCGCCATGTAAATATCCATCATGCCGCTTAAGGTGTCGCGAATAGATTCCAGCGACTCGATAAAATTCACGGTGTGGTCGTACACATCATGCAAATAGGGCAAGGTGGTGCGCTGAAAAAAGCTTTTTTCGTTGCGCGTTAAGCTGTTCAACACTTCGCGCAACGGCCACACAGCGCGGCGCAGCTCAATACTCACGTGTTTTAATTGGTGAATGCTATGCAAGTGTATATTGCTGGGTTTGTTTAACAGCAAATCTTCTAATTCTTCGCTGGCTTCGCCCACATCTTCCAGCACGTTAAAATATTTATCCACCACGCTATCGAGTACGGCATAGGCTAAATAATCTACGCCTTGCTCACGAATCTGCGCGCGGCTGGCGCGTAAACGCTCGCGAATCGGCTCAAACGCGCCGGTTGCACGCTCTTGAAACGTTAGTATAAAGTTGCGGCCAAGCACAATGCTAATCTGTTCCGAGCTTGCCGACATAGTGGCTTTTTCATAATAAAAATTGCGCGTTTCTAAAAATATATAATCTTCAAATTCGTCAATTTTTGGGCGCTGCTCGGTGTTTAAAATATCTTCGATTACTAGCGGATGAAGCTTAAACAAAGCGCCAATTTGTTTAATTAAATCAACATCATGCACGCCGTGCACATTCAGCCACAGCTTCTTATTTGCATCGGGTTTAAAAGTGGCCAGCTCGGCTGGCGTCAGCACGCACTCCACAATCTGATTGGCGTCATACATAATCTTGCTAATGGTGGGTTTTGCAAGATTGGTAGTGTCAATATCGCCCACATACACGGGCGATTCCACAGGTGCGCTGGGCTTTTGAGGGCGCATTTTTTTAAGTTTGTGTAAACGTTTTTTCATACGCACATCATACTTCAAGGTGGCTATACAGCGGGGTGGAAAGGTAACGCTCGCCGAAAGATGGAATAATCACGACGATGAGCTTACCTTTGTTTTCTGGCCGTTTGCCTACTTCCATCGCTGCCCAAGCCGCCGCGCCGGATGATATGCCCACCAGCAAGCCGTCTTCTGTCGCCATGCGGCGCGCGGTGTTCATGGCATCATCATTTTTTACGCGGATAATTTCATCGTAGATTTTGGTGTTGAGAATAGATGGAATAAAGCCTGCACCTATGCCCTGTAACGGGTGTGGGCCGCGTGGCTCGCCGGAGAGCACCGCGCTGGCATCCGGCTCTACAGCGATGACTTGAATCTTCGGGTTGCGCGCTTTCAGCACCTCGCCTACGCCGGTAATGGTGCCGCCGGTGCCCACGCCGGAGACAAAAATATCAACCTTACCATCGGTGTCATTCCACACTTCTTCTGCTGTGGTTTTGCGGTGAATCTCCACATTGGCAGGGTTGTCAAACTGCCGCGCCATCACATAACGCGCATCTGCCGCTGCAAGTTCTTCCATCTTCTTAATCGCACCCGGCATACCATCAGGCCCCGGCGTGAGTATCAACTCTGCGCCATAGGCTTTTAGCAGAAGCCTGCGCTCGCGGCTCATGGTCTCGGGCATCACAAACGCACATTTAATACCGCGCGCCGCACATACCATGGCTAGCCCAATACCTGTGTTGCCGCTGGTAGCTTCTAAAATAATAGTGTCCGGCTTAATGCGCCCTGCGGTAGTGAGTGCATCGATAATCGAGACCGCAATGCGGTCTTTTACGCTGCTGGCAGGGTTAAAATATTCCAGCTTGCAGGCGATTGTTGCATCGATGCCTGCCGCAACGCGGTTTAGTTTAACCAGTGGTGTGTTGCCGATAAGTTCGGCGGTGTTGTTAGCGATTTTCATGAGGTGAACTCTCCAGAGTGATTATTCTAAGCTAAACCTGTTTGAGTAATTATAATTTACGCCCTAATAAGATAAGCTGATAGTGGTTTGTAAATATTAAGCCGAAATTTAGCGCTTTCGGCATTGATTTGTTTAGTGCGAAATTCATTCCAAATTTCTTGCACAATAGGATGCATATCTTTGTCATGCATTAGGCCATTTAAACCAGAAGTTATTTTAATCCAAAGGGGCTCAACTACTTCTTCAACCTTGATAGCCGATGAATCGAGCCAGTTGTGATTTTCTGTAGTGAGATTACGAGCTCCTACCCAGTGTAAGTAATCGGAAATATTGCCCCAAGCCCTCATTAGCAATGAGTGATTCCAATATATTAAATTAGGTATACTTGGCTCTAACTCAACTAATATTTTAGTGAATTCCTGCAAACGTTCATAATTCGGGGAGAGTTTCTTTATAATTTTTACAAAACTTTTTCTCTCTTTGAGACATTTTTTATAATCCTCAATCGATAGATTTGCACCAGTACTGATGACTAGCTCTTCAAAAAGCAAATACTCAATGCCCTGTCTAGCTTCGGCGCATGCATACAATAATGATGAATAGGTACGTGTTCTTTTGTGATAATCGAGCCATAGCATACTTCTGTAGATATAATTTGCAGAATCAAATGAGTCTATACCAAGAATATAGTTTGGGTCTTTTCCAATGTGGTTTGGAATGTTCATTTAATGTTATTAAATTTACTTCTGCCAAGCATCCCGCAGCGTCACAGTTCGATTAAACACTGGTTTGTCTGCCACGCTATCTTTTCTATCTGCGACAAAATAGCCGTGGCGCTCAAACTGGAAGGTCTCGGCAGGTTTTGCGCCTTTTAAGCTGGGTTCCAATTGTGCGGTAATCAGTTTAACCGAGTTTGGGTTGAGGTCATCTAAAAAGTCATTATCACCACTGCCCGGATGCGCTTCTTTAAATAATCTATCGTACAAGCGCACTTCTGCCGCATAAGCATGTTGCGCGCTTACCCAATGGATATTGCCTTTCACCTTGATGGCATCTGCGCCCGGCGTGCCAGATTTGGTGTCTGGCAAGTATTCGCAATGCACGGTGGTGACCTTGCCTGCGGCATCTTTCTCAAAGCTCGTACATTTCACCACATAGCCATAACGCAGGCGCACCATGCCATCTGGCACTAATCTAAAAAAGCCTTTGGGTGGCGTTTCTTCAAAGTCTTCACGTTCTATCCATAATTCTTTGGTGAGCGGCACGACGCGTTTGCCTAGCTCTGGCTTTTGCGGATGGTTAGGCGCAAAGCAATCTTCGGTTTTATTATCTGTATAGTTATCAATCACCAGTTTAATGGGGTCTAGCACGGCAATGCGGCGCTCTGAGGCTTCGTTTAACACTTCGCGCATGCAATCTTCCAGTATGGTGTATTCAATCCACGAATCGGCCTTGCTCACGCCGATTCTATCGGCAAACATTCTAAAGCCTTCTGGCGTGTAGCCGCGCCTGCGTGCGCCTGCCAGCGTGGGTAGGCGTGGGTCATCCCAACCTGAGACGTGTTTATCTTCTACTAATTGAATAAGCTTGCGTTTAGATAAAACAACATAAGTGAGGTTGAGCCGCGCGAACTCATATTGTTTAGGCAATGGATGCGCCAACAATGCTTGTTTATTTGCGCCGACGGCTTCAGTCGGCGGCTCGGCCAAGCGCTCCAGCACCCAATCGTAGAAAGGCCGCTGGTCTTCAAACTCCAGCGTGCAAATAGAGTGAGTAATTTGCTCTAGTGCGTCTTCAACCGGGTGTGCGTAGGTGTACATGGGGTAAATGCACCATGTGTCGCCCGTGTTGTGGTGGTGCGCGCGCTTGATTCGGTAAATGGCAGGGTCGCGCATATTGATGTTGGGTGATGCCATGTCGATTTTGGCACGCAGTACCATGCTGCCGTCGGCGTGTTTACCTTCGCGCATTTCGTGGAATAATTGTAGATTTTCTACGATGGATCTATCGCGCCAAGGCGAATTTTTACCAGCCTCAGTTAGCGTGCCGCGTGTGATGCGCATTTCATCGGCGCTTTGTTGGTCAACAAAAGCCAAGCCAGCGTTAATCAGCGCTTCGGCAGCGCGGTACATAAAATCGAAATAATTGCTAGCGTAATACAGATGCGATTTGCCAAAGGCATCCCAGCCGAAGCCAAGCCATTTCACCATCTCGATAATACTGTCGACGTATTCTTGTTCTTCTTTTTCAGGGTTGGTGTCATCAAAACGCAAATGACAAACGCCGGCATAATCGCGTGCCAGACCAAAATTGAGGCAGATACTTTTAGCATGCCCAATGTGCAAATAGCCATTCGGCTCGGGCGGAAAGCGCGTGCGAATTTTAGCTGGGTCTGGCGCGCCAGTAGCTTGATGTGTGGCATCACCAGGACTGCCTGCCCAATGGCGGCTGGCGTTGGTGCCCTGCGCCAAATCACGATCGATAATGCCGCGAATAAAGTTAGAAGCGGCAGGAATGGTTGGTTTTTCTGATGACATAATGCAATCCTAATTGGTTATTGTTATTTTACACGCTTGCACTTGACTGTGGGCAGCCTTGCTTTATTAACTGCTGTGATAAACTTAAGCTAATTATGAGCCAATTCACTTTTCCTATTCTACATTTGCTTGCAGATGGCCAATTTCACTCTGGCGAAGCGCTGGCGCAGCATTTTAAAGTAACACGCGCCACTATTTGGAACGCAGTTCAACATGCACAAAACTTAGGTGTAGAAGTTTTTTCTGTGCGCGGTCGCGGTTATAAATTACCGCAAGCCATTGAATTGTTAGATGAGAAATTGGTGCTGGCTGCCATTGGCGAGCAGCGCGCTTGGTTTAAGTTGGAAGTTTTAGACGAAATTACCTCGACCAATACATATCTCATGCAACAAAAAAATGCAGCGCATGCCACTTGCGTGGTAGCGCATGTGCAAACGCATGGTAAAGGCAGACGCGGTCGCACATGGGTTTCGCAGCTTGGCGCGAGTTTAACTTTTTCGCTACTGTGGCGCTTTCAATGTGGCGCGGCGGCACTTTCTGGCTTAAGCTTGGCGGTGGGCGTGGCGCTAATACGCGCACTCAATAGCTTAGGGGTGAACGATGCACAATTAAAATGGCCAAACGATGTGTTGGTGACAGAAAATAATACGCCTAAAAAACTAGCAGGTATTTTGATAGAATTACAGGGTGATTTGGAAGGCCCTAGCGCCGCAGTGATTGGGGTAGGGTTTAACTTAAACTTGCCAGATAAAGTGTTAAGTAGCATTGACCAGCCTGCTATTGATTTGACCACTGTGAGCACGTCACCGATTAATCAGAGTGCGCTTTTGGGTGTGCTGTTAAAGCATTTGGCGGATGTATTAAGTAGCTTCGAACAGCACGGTTTTGTTGGCTTGCGAGATGAATGGCTAAGCTACCATGCTTATGAAAATAAGCCCGTACGTATGTTGTTGCCGAATGGTACCGAGGTGGTTGGGCTGGTAAAAAGCGTGGCGGATGATGGTATTTTACTGGTGGAAACTGCGCTCGGGCTGCAACGTTTTTCTGCAGGCGAAATATCTTTGAGAAACCTAAGTTTGTGAGGGATTGAATAGTGTTACTTGTAATGGATGTTGGCAATACACGCACTAAATGGGCGCTGGCAGATGAAGCAGGCACTTTAACCGACCTAGAAGTTTGTATGAATGCGGATATTGCGACTTCAAACTTAAGCGCTGTCGCGCAAAGAGCAGATAAGGTGCTGATTGCGAATGTCGCAGGTGATGCGATGGCTAAACAGCTTGCAAAGTTATTGGCACCTTTGCAACCGGGGTTTGTTACGGTAACTAAACAAGCGTGCGGTGTGGTGAATAGCAGTTATCCAACTTTAGGTGCAGACCGCTGGGCGGCGCTAATCGCGGTTCGCCATCGTATTAAGCAAGCCGTGCTGGTGGTTAATGCAGGCACAGCGGTTACGATAGATGCGCTGGATAGTCGCGGGCTTTTCTTGGGCGGCACTATTATGCCCGGGTTGCGTTTAATGCAGGCAACGCTCGCAAAAAATACTGCAAAGTTAAATGTAGGTGAAGGCGTCATGAATGATTTTCCTAAGAACACGCAGGATGCCATTCAAACAGGGTGTTTGAATGCGGTGGCTGGCGCTGTTGGCGTGATGTTAAAACGGCTTGAAAAACATAGTGGCTGGCTGCCGAAGTTGGTGATGAGCGGCGGGGATGCGACTAAAATTGCTGAAGTTTTAAACCTAAATACAAAACAGGTTATCATTATGGAATACCTTGTGTTGCAGGGCATAGTTTTGCTGGAGAAAGAGTCGCGATGAAATTGTTAGTGTGGTTGTTAGTGTTTCTTAATTTCTGTTTGTTGGCGTATTTTAATATAGATTCAATTCTGCCTAAGCCAGTGGTGGCAAATAGATCGATTTATCCAGAAAAACTGAAAGTGTTAACCGAAAAAGATTTAGAATCAATGCCCAAAAAGTTAGCGCCTGCTACCGTTGAAGCGGAAGCTACGCCAGCAACCCAAGTGAACGTACAGACTGCGGCACAGGGGTCTACAAGTTGCTATAAATGGGGAAATTTCACCAAGTCCAACTTGCCTTCGGCCCAAGTTGTATTGGTTAAATTGGGTTTGCAGAGTGTTGTGAATCAAGAGCTTGGTGCCCAAGAAGATAGGCGCTTTTGGGTATATTACCCGCCATTAAAAAGTGCAGTTATAGCGCAACAAAAAGCTGCTGAAATTAAAGCGTTGGGGGTTGGTGAGCTTTTTATAGTGCAAGATTCGCAATGGCGTAACGCGATTTCATTTGGGCTGTTTCAGGATGAGCAACTTGCGACAAACTTGCTAAATGAACTGCAAGCAAAAGGGGTTAAAGGTGCTACTAAGACATTGCACAACCCTGGTAAATTTCTTACAAGTCTATTAATTAAAGGCGTAAGCGCGGAGACGGCCATAGAGTTGCACAAAATTAAGC
>JANYCB010000069.1 GCA_025360485.1 Methylotenera sp.
AATCGATTCCGCTCATGCCTTCCACAGCGCCACCAGATTTTAAATCATGACTAGACTTGCCTGCATCTTCTTCCAAGTGTGCGCGAGTAATGTTGATGACTTTTTCGTACGCTGCGTTTTTTCCACTCGCAGGCACTTGAATCGTCACCGCACCTTTGCCTACCACGGGTAGCTCAAATTGGCTAATTTGGTAGCCTTTAGGCAAATCGGGATAGAAATAATTTTTACGCGCAAATACCGAGCGTGGCGCTATTTCTGCGTTAATCGCCAATCCAAATTTAATCGCGCAATTTACTGCTTCGCGGTTTAATACAGGCAGCACGCCTGGCATAGCCGCACTCACTACGCAGGCTTGAGTGTTGGGTTCAGCGCCATATTTAATGGATGCGCCGCTAAAAATTTTGGTATTGGTTTTTAATTGGGTATGCGTTTCTAACCCAATCACAACCTCCCAATTATTCTTGGCCCATTCCATTATTCAATTTCCTCTAACGCTTTTAAATCAGGCATCCGCATATGCCAATCTGTCACTTGTTGATATGCATGCGCCACGCCTAACATACGCGCTTCATCAAAATAATTACCCATAATCTGCAAGCCTACCGGCAGGCCATTACTAAAGCCTGCAGGAATGCTCATGCCCGGCAAACCTGCCAAATTTGTAGCAATGGTATATACATCTTGCAAATACATGGCGACTGGATCATCAGCCTTTTCACCCGCCTTAAAAGCGGTGCTAGGTGCTGTTGGCCCCATGATAATGTCACATTTTTTAAACGCTTGCGTAAAGTCATCTGCAATCAAACGGCGTATTTGCTGAGCTTTGAGGTAATACGCGTCGTAATATCCCGCGCTAAGTACATAAGTGCCGATTAAAATACGACGCTTAACCTCTGCGCCAAAGCCTTCAGCACGTGATTTCATGTACATATCCATTAAATCGTTATATTGTGTAGCGCGATGCCCATAACGCACGCCGTCGTAGCGAGATAAGTTGGAGCTAGCCTCAGCAGGCGCCAACACGTAATACACAGGAATTGAAAGCTGACTATTTGGCAGCGAAATATCCACGATTTCGGCACCTAGTTTTTTGTATTCGGCAATCGCGACTTCAATTACTTTTGCTACATTTACATCTAAACCTTCCGCAAAGTATTCGCGCGGCAAGCCAATACGCAAGCCCTTCAGCGACATGTTTAAATCTCTAGAATAAAGCTCTTTTGGTCGATTTAAACTAGTGGAATCGCGCTCATCAAAGCCCGCCATCACATCCAACATGAGCGCGCAATCTTCGGCACTTTTCGCCATTGGCCCTGCTTGGTCAAGTGAAGACGCAAACGCAATCATGCCATAGCGCGAAACTAAACCATAAGTCGGTTTTAAACCTGTAAAGCCGCACAAGCTGGCTGGTTGACGAATAGAACCGCCAGTATCGGTGCCTGTGGCCGCTGCACAAAGCCGCGCTGCCACAGCCGCGGCACTACCGCCACTGCTACCGCCTGGCACACGGTCAAAATCCCATGGGTTCTTAACGCCGCCAAAAAAACTGGTCTCGTTAGATGAACCCATGGCGAATTCATCCATATTGGTTTTACCCAAATTCACCGCGCCAGCGGTATCAAATTGACTAATCACATACGCGTCATAAGGCGCAATAAAATTCGCCAGCATTTTAGAGCCGCAAGTGGTGCGCCAACCTTTGGCGCAAAAAATATCTTTTTGCGCGATTGGGATGCCGGTTAATGGCTCAGCTCCGCCTGCTGCGATGCGCGCATCAGCCAATTTGGCTTGGGCGAGCGTTTTATCGGCATCTAACGTAATGAAAGCGTTAATACTGGGGTTGTATTGTTGGATGCGATTCAGAAATGTTTGCGTCATTTCTACGCTAGAAATTTCTTTTTTAGCCAGCATCTGGCCAAGTTGTTTTAAGCTATTGTTGATCATTATTAGTACTTATTCAATGACTTTTGGTACTAAATACAAGCCGCCAGCAACGGCTGGCGCGATGCTTTGTAATAGTTCTCTTTGATTAGTTTCAGTAATCACATCTTCGCGTAAACGCTGTACCACATCTTGCGAATGCGACATCGGTGTAATGCCAGTGGTATCGACCGCTTGCATCTGCTCAATTAAGCCCAAAATGCCAGAAAGTTTGGAAAGCGTTGCCTGTGCTTCTGCCTCGTTAATTTCAATGCGTGCAAGGTGAGCAATACGTTTTATATCGGTGATGTTCAGTGCCATGACTAGTTTTCGGTGGTTATTTAAAACAATTCAATTAATTTGTAACTTTTAAGTTTATAACAATGTGCTTTTTTTGTAACATTATGTAAGCGCGACTTAATTTTCAATGCAATATACGTTATTATACCTTGATTTTAATGCACGCCTTTAGTTGCGGATCGAGTTAGCAATAAAGACATGTAAACGTTTGCGCAAAGCACAGGATAAAACAATATGTTTGGTTTCATCAATAGTTACTTTTCAAATGATTTAGCAATCGATTTAGGTACCGCCAACACGCTTATTTATGCGCGTGGCCGTGGCATTGTTTTAGATGAGCCCTCAGTTGTGGCGATTCGCTTAGAAGGCGGCCCAAATGGCAAAAAAGTGTTACTGGCCGTTGGCACCGATGCAAAAGGCATGCTAGGCCGCGCGCCTGCAAATATTCAAGCCATTCGCCCAATGAAAGATGGCGTAATTGCTGATTTCACTATTACTGAGCAAATGCTCAAATATTTCATACGCAAGGTACATGATGCACGCTGGTTTTCACCCAGCCCACGCATTATTATTTGCGTGCCCGTTGGCTCTACCCAAGTAGAACGCCGCGCTATTAAAGAATCAGCTGAACGTGCTGGCGCAAAACAAGTATTTTTAATTGAAGAGCCGATGGCAGCGGCCATCGGCGCAGATATGCCTGTGGCGGAAGCGACGGGCTCTATGGTAGTTGATATTGGTGGCGGCACAACAGAGGTGGGTGTAATCTCACTTGGCGGCATTGTATATGCTAAATCTGAACGCGTAGGTGGAGATAAATTCGACCAAGCAATTATCGATTACATTCGCCGTAACTACGGCATGCAAATTTCTGAACCAACCGCTGAAGCGATTAAAAAGAAAATTGGTTCTGCTTTCCCAGGTTCCGAAGTCTTAGAAATGGAAGTGACAGGCCGCAACTTGGCAGAAGGCTTGCCACGTAAATTTACGATTTCTAGCAATGAAATTTTAGAAGCCTTAACCGAACCATTGAATGCAATTGTCGGTGCGGTGAAATCAGCGTTAGAGCAAACTCCTCCAGAATTAGGCGCTGATATTGCCGAAAAAGGTATGGTGCTTACTGGAGGGGGCGCGCTGTTGCGTGATTTAGATAGATTGTTAGTCGAAGAAACTGGTTTGCCAGTCATTGTGGCCGAAGACCCGCTCACTTGTGTGGCCAGAGGTTGCGGCCGGGCTTTAGAGGAAATGGATAAGCTAGGCAACGTATTCGCACATGAGTAAGCCACGGCTATTCCATCAATTAAATCCATCGTGTTGGCATGCTTAAGGGCGTTCATCAAAAGCTAGAAGCACAACAAACCCCAGCTTTTTTCGTTCGCGGCCATAGTCCGTTTTCACGCATGGTGTTCTTCTGTGCGCTTTCTGTTGGCATTATGGCAGTTGATGCACGCTTCAATTATCTATCACAAGTGCGCCAAGCCTTCATTGCTGCATTGCATCCTCTTGAAGTCGTGGCGAACGCGCCTAGCGAATGGTATCGCGATGTGCAGAAATATTTTTCTGCACATAATGCTTTAGTACAAGAAAATTACGCGCTGAAACAACAAGCATTTGAACATCAAATAAAGTTGCAGCGCCTAAGCACAATTCAAGCTGAAAATGACCATCTGCGTAGTTTATTGAATGGCAATATTCCCATTCAACCTAAAGCCGTGTTAGGCGAAATATCGCACATGGGCCGTGACCCATTTACGCACACCGTCGTGGTAAATCGCGGTAGCCAGCAGAACATTAAAGCAGGGCAGGCGGTGGTGGATTCCAAAGGTGTGATTGGTCAGGTTACTCGCGTTTACCCATTCACTTCTGAGGTCACGCTTATCACCGATAAAGAGCTTTCTATTCCGATTCAAATTGAGCGCAACCAATTGCGCGCTATAGCTTTCGGCGAGGGCAACAATACGCTAGATATTCCTTACTTGCCCACCAATGTTGATATCAAGGTAGGCGATAAATTAGTTACCTCTGGCATTGATGGCGTTTATCCATCAGGTCTCGCAGTTGCCACCGTGACTAAGATTCAGCAAAATCCAGAATCGCCATTTGCCAAAATCGTTAGCACGCCTGTGGCGGATGTAAGCAACCACTTGCAGCTTTTATTGCTGGAGTTGCCTGAAGCCAAAGAAAACAACCTAGCTCCACCCTCGCCCGCAGAGGTAGTTGATCACAAAAAAGAAGGTGAAACTAAAAAGAATTCAGACCTAAGGAAAAACTCCAGCACCGAAAAAAAAATAAACCACAAAAATAAGGCTAAAACCAATGCGCCACACTAGCCTTGTTAGCGTTTATATCAGCTTATTAATCGCGCTATTATGCCAACTCTTTCCATGGGTTGGGCAAGGTATTATTTTTCGCCCAGATTTCATGTTGGTAGTGATTTTATATTGGTTATTACGCGCCCCAAACCTTTGCAATGTAGGCACAGCCTGGTTTGCAGGCTTATTGGTCGATTTAGCAACTGGAAGCTTACTCGGTCAACATGCCTTAAGTTTTAGTATCGCAGCCTTTATTGCACTAAGTTATCAGCGTCGATTAGTATTATTTAACACTTGGCAACTCACCGCTTATGTTGCTGCAATATTAACCATTGAGCGCGTTTTGATACTGTTGCTCAAATTATTCGAAGGCAATGAGAATCCTGGCTGGCATTATTTCTGGCCAATAATTACAGGTTTATTGTTGTGGCAATTCATGATCATGATGTTTGGCGGGCTGACGCGCCCAAAAACCAATTAGCTCCTAACGCTCTAAACAATGAAATCTCGTCGCGAACTAAAAAACTACCAAAACGAGCAGCATAATTTTAAGCTGCGCCTTGCCGTACTTGGCTTATTGGTATTAATCGCGTTTTCTGCCCTGGCCATTCGCTTTTATTTTTTACAAATTAAACGTTATGATTATTATCAAACACTTGCCGAAAACAATCGTATCTCAATTGTACCAATTACGCCCAATCGCGGACTTATTTCAGATAGAAATGGTGTTGTATTAGCGCACAATTTTTTTGTTTACACGCTTGAAGTTACACCATCCAAAATAGATGATTTAGATGCGACCATTGCAGAAATCGCAAAATTTGTCGAAATCAGCCCGGTTGACATGAAACGCTTCAACAAGCAAAAGGACGAAAGCCACAACTTTGAAAGCATTCCACTACGCACCCATTTAAATGAAGTCGAAGCAGCCAAATTTGCAGTCAATCGTTATCGATTCCCTGGTGTTGAGCTCAAGTCTCGTTTGTTCCGCCACTACCCTTTTGGTAAGCTTGGTTCACATATGGTGGGTTATATTGGTCGCATAAATGATAGTGATATCAACAATTTAGATGAAGCAGGCTTACTCTCAAACTACAAAGGTTCTGACCATATTGGTAAAAGTGGCATCGAACAATCATACGAATCGGTATTGCACGGCACCACTGGCTTTCAGCAAGTAGAAATTGATGCAGATGGCCGTGCCGTACGCGTGCTCTCTAGCCAGCCACCCACTTCTGGCAATAACATTATTTTATCTGTCGACAGTAAATTACAGGAGATAGCAGAAACAGCTTTTGGCGAGCACAGGGGAGCGCTAGTGGCAATTAAGCCTAGCACTGGCGAGGTGTTAGCCTTTGTTAGCATGCCCACATTTGATCCCAATTTATTTGTAGATGGTATCGACTTTGATAATTGGAATGCCCTGAATAACTCGCTAGACAAGCCACTCATCAATCGCCCTTTACGCGGAATTTATCCACCTGGTTCAACCTTTAAACCCTTTTCTGCACTTGCTGGATTGGAGGCGGGAATACGAAAACCGCCTTTTAGCATCTACGATAACGGCTACTTTACCCTGCCGAATAGCACACACCGCTACCGCGATTGGAAGCCTGGAGGACATGGCAACGTTGATATGCGTCGGGCTATTACCATTTCATGCGATACTTTTTTTTATGGTTTAGCAATGGAATTAGGCATTGTAAGGCTGACTAATTTTGTACGTCATTTTGGCTTCGGCCAAAAAAGCGGCATCGATATTTCGGGCGAAATTGCAGGCTTGCTACCCACGCCAGAATGGAAAATGCGCCGCTACAAACAACCTTGGTATATGGGCGAAACCGTCATTGCAGGCATTGGGCAAGGCTACACGTTAGTTACACCGATGCAGCTTGCGCAGGCCACTGCTATTTTGGCTAACAATGGCCTAGCGCTACGTCCACGCTTGGTCTCAGCAATAACTAATGCAAAAACTGGCGCTACCACCCTCACCAAAATAGTAGTGAACGAAAAAATACCACTGGATGAAAATAACCTTGAAATTGTTAAGCTCGGCATGATCGACGTCACCTTGCCAGGTGGCACCGCAGCTAGTGTTGGCGTCAACGCTGGCTACAGTATTGCCGCAAAAACAGGTACAGCACAAGTAGTTGGTATTAAACAAAATGAGAAATATAATGCCAACTTAATCGACGAACGACACCGCGACCACGCTTTATTTATTGCTTATGCCCCAGCTGAAGAACCTAAAATAGCATTAGCTGTCATTGTAGAGAATGGTGGGCATGGTGGATCCGCTGCTGGACCTATTGCGCGTAAAGTGATGGATTATTATTTACTCGGTAAATTGCCCGCCGTTGAACCAACTGTAGAATCCGCCATAGCGACTAAACCCAATGAAAATATTCCAGTTGCCCCAGTTAACCCTGTAGTAAATGCACCTGAGGAAGAACACTTTGACTAAGAATATTAAACTTATAAGAAATTATGTTTAGCAGACTCTTACAAGGTTTTTTCAAGCATATTGATTCGTTTTTAATCAGTTGTCTGCTATTTACCATGCTGGTTGGCCTTTTCGTATTATATAGTGCATCAGGGCACAGCTTAGAAAGAGCTACCTCGCAATTAATCAATATCGCAGTGGCGCTAGTCGTCATGTGGTTGGTCGCCAACATACAGCCGCAACAGCTAGAAGGCATTGCGGTACCCGCTTATATCTTGGGCGTTGTTTTGTTAATCGGCGTTGCCCTATTTGGCGATATAAGTCATGGCGCGCGCCGTTGGCTAAATTTAGGTATCACTAAAATTCAACCTTCAGAAATGATGCGTATTGCCATGCCTATGATGTTGGCTTGGTTTTTTGCCAAACGCGAAGCCAGCCCTAGAATGACAGATTTTGCGATTGCAGGTTTGCTTCTAGTGATTCCAGTCGGCTTAATTGTGAAACAACCTGATTTAGGTACCGCTCTATTAATTAGCGCATCTGGTTTTTATGTGTTGTTTTTAGCGGGTCTTAGTTGGAAGTTTTTATTAGGCGGTGCCGTAAGTATTGGTGCGATGATGCCCTATTTTTGGTCGATGTTACATGATTATCAACGCAAAAGAATCGAAATTTTAATCGACCCCTCGCAAGATCCATTGGGTGCTGGCTACCACACCATACAAGCTACCATCGCGTTGGGCTCTGGCGGCATCACTGGTAAAGGCTGGCTTAACGGCACGCAAGCACAATTAGACTTTTTGCCCGAACGCACCACAGATTTCATTTTTGCGGTTTTTGGTGAAGAATTTGGCATGATAGGCAACTTAATGTTATTACTATTATTTAGCTTGCTCATTGCGCGCGGCTTAGTGATTGCTGCACAAGCCAGAAGTACATTTACGCGATTATTAGCTGGCAGCATTACCCTAACCTTTTTTACCTACGGCTTTGTGAATATGGGCATGGTGAGCGGTATATTGCCTGTAGTGGGCGTGCCGTTACCATTTATTAGTTATGGTGGCACATCAATGGTAACCTTATGCTTAAGCTTCGGTATTTTAATGAGCATTCAAACACACAAAAAACTGGTTGCGTCTGGATAAATGTAAAGAAATTTATGTTGAAAGTTAAACAATGAAAAAACAAGTTTATATCGTATTATTTTGCTGCTTGTATTTGGTGGCTTGCGGTGGGGGTAAGATGGTTAAGCCTTCGCCTACACCGCCGTCTGCAGCAAGCAAACCTGCGACACCAAGCGCCACAAATACACCAACAACATCAAGCAAGCCGGGTGGCTACTATTTGGATGATGGTCCTGGAGATAATCCACCGAAAGATATTGATAGCATCCCCAATGCAATCCCTAAAAAAGAACCTTTGCTAGAACGCGCTAATAAACCATATAAAGCGTTGGATGCAATATACACACCCATGACCGACTACCAACCCTATAAAGAAACGGGCGTGGCCTCGTGGTATGGCAAGCGCTACCACGGCAAAAATACGTCTAGCGGCGAGGTATACGATATGTATAGCATGACGGCAGCACACACCACATTACCACTACCGAGCTACGTGAAAGTAACCAACCCTGCTAATGGCCGATGGGTAATTGTGCGTGTAAATGACAGGGGCCCATTTAAAAGTAGCCGCATCATCGATTTATCTTACGCTGCCGCTTATAAATTACGTTTTTCATCCGCAGGTAGTACTTTGGTTGAGGTAGAAGCAATTGACCCCAATAATGCAGCGAGCTACACACCTTCAACTGTCTCGCCAACCTCTGCAAACATTGAAACAACAAACCCTGTAAGCGCCACGCTTACTGCGGCTGTACCCACAACAGCGCAACCAAGCACAGGCAACCCTGCGATTACACAATATTTTGTACAGGCGGGTGCATTTAAAAGCGAAGCAAACGCGGAGGCGCTTGGCAAAAAAATACAAAGCATGGAATTAGCCCAAAACGTAGGCATGAACAAAGTGTATAATGGCAACTTGTACCGATTAAAACTAGGTCCTTTTGATAGCAGGAAAGCTGCTGATGAAGCCGCAGCCAATATTCGACTTCGACTTAACATTTCCTCCATCATCGTCAATCAATAACCTAAGCTTATTACACAATGCGCCATTATTTTACAATTCCACTATTTCTTGCTTTATTCCTACTGCCCTTGTTTAATGCGATTGCGCAAGTGGCATCGCCACCTGCGCTGGCCGTTAAAGCCTATTTGTTAAAAGACTTTAATAGCGGCAGCATTATCGTCTCTTCCAATAAAGATAATCGTATTGAACCCGCCTCACTCACTAAAATCATGACCGCATACATCACGTTTGATGCGATACATCATGACCACTTAAAGTTAGATCAAGTACTGCCAGTAAGTGAAAAAGCGTGGCGAGTTGAAGGTTCCAAAATGTTTATCGACCCCAAAACACCTGTCAGCGTTGATGAACTACTGCATGGCATGATTATACAATCTGGCAATGATGCATCGATTACGCTAGCCATTGGTGTAGCGGGCAGTGAAGAGCAATTTGCCGACATGATGAACAAGCAAGCTGCTGCATTAGGTATGACCAGCACGCACTTTATGAATGCAACGGGCCTGCCCGATAAAGATCATTACACCACGGCACAAGATTTATCTACTTTAGCAACGGCGTTAATACGCGACTTTCCAGAAGAATACCACAGGCTATACTCTGTTAAAGAATACACTTACAACAAAATTACGCAGCCAAATCGCAACCGACTACTATGGCTAGACCCCAATGTAGACGGAATGAAAACAGGCCATACTGACACGGCTGGATACTGCTTAATTGCCTCGTCTAAACACGGCGAATCGCGCTTGGTGTCAGTGGTGTTGGGTGCAGATAGTGAAGTCATGCGCGCAACCGAGAGCCAAAAATTGCTCAATTATGGTTTTCAATATTACGAATCCACTTTGGTGTATAAACAGGGGCAAACCATCAACACCTTGCGCGTTTACAAAGGCCAAGAAAAAACGCTCACCGCAACTGTCGCCAATAACTTTTATCTGACCTTGCCTAAAGGTGACTACGCACGCGTAAAAGCTAGCATGACCAACCAACATCCGCTTATCGCACCGATTAAAGCTGGTCAAGAAATTGGCAAAATTACTTTTACATTAGATGGCAAAACAATCAGCGAGCAAAAAATAGTTGCTGCAAAAAGCATTGATGAGGCTGGTTTCTTAGGCCGCATCGTGGATAGCGTTAAGTTGATGGTGCAGTAACATGGCGGAAGACGGCCCTATTGTGACCTTAATCAAGTTTCCTTGTGATTTTCCCATTAAAGTTATGGGCGAAACTCACACAACTTTCACAACAGAAATTATCAAAACCATTCAAACTGTATTGCCAAATTTTGATGCGAGCAACATTGAAATGCGCGGCAGCTCTGGCGGCAAATATATCAGCCTCACCTGCACCGTGTATGTCACATCCAAAACTCAATTAGACAGCGTTTATCGCGCGCTCACTAGCCATCCAATGGTGAAGGTAGCGCTCTAGTAATAATGGCATCAAACTTAAACGGCCTGATTATTCGGGATTTGGGTCGCTCGGATTACCAAACCACGTTGCAGACAATGCAAGCTTTTACCAACGACCGCAATGCCGAAACACCTGATGAATTTTGGCTTACAGAGCATGATGCTATTTATACGCTCGGCTTAAATCGAAAAAACGTACGTCTACCACAGAACAATATTCCCGTCGTTCTTGTTGACAGAGGCGGCAAAATTACTTACCACGGTATTGGCCAAGTAGTAATCTATTTGTTGGTTGACTTAAGCCGTCGCAACTTAAATGTGCGACAACTCGTCAATATCATGGAAACGAGTATTATAGAATTGCTGGGGCAACATAAATTGAATGCAATAGCAAAAGCTAATGCTCCTGGCGTTTACATTGATGAGAAAAAAATCGCCTCACTAGGTTTGCGCTTAAAAAACCAATGCTGTTATCATGGCTTAAGTTTAAATGTGGATATGGATTTGTCACCATTTAGCGCGATAGATCCATGTGGTTATGTGGGGTTGAAAGTCACGCAAACAAAGGATTTAGGCATTGCTGATTCAGCTCAAGACATTGGCAAGGCTTTGCTAAAACACTTACAAGAGAAACTGCAAAAATGTCACAAACAATTCAAGCCAACACAAAAATAGCTGGCGTTAAACAATTAGACGCAGAAAAAACTGCGCGAATTCCTATTAAAATAATTCCACAGCCCATGTTGCGCAAGCCAGAATGGATACGTATGAAAGTGCCTGATAGTCCGCGCTTTCAGGAAATTAAACGTGTTTTGCGTGAAAATAATCTACACACCGTTTGTGAAGAGGCGAGCTGCCCCAACATTGGAGAATGCTTTAGCGGCGGCACTGCTACCTTCATGATTTTGGGCGACATTTGCACGCGTCGCTGCCCATTTTGTGATGTGGCACATGGTAAGCCCTTACCGCCCGATGTGAACGAGCCAAAGAATCTAGCGCGCACCATCGCGCAAATGCAATTAAAATACGTGGTAATTACATCGGTTGACCGCGACGACCTAAAAGATGGCGGCGCACAACATTTCGTCGATTGTATTCAAGCCGTGCGTGAGGCTTCGCCCAACATTAAAATTGAAATTTTAGTGCCCGATTTTCGCGGACGTTTAGAGGTGGCGATGGCGATATTAAATGAATCGCCGCCTGACGTAATGAACCATAATTTGGAAACTGTACCACGGCTTTATAAGCAGGCGCGCCCAGGTTCTGATTATCAAAATTCGCTGAATTTACTTAAAAAATTTAGCGAAATGTATCCTCACATCCCCACCAAATCTGGCCTTATGCTTGGCCTTGGCGAAACCGATGATGAAATAATTGAGGTCATGCAAGATTTACGTGCGCACAATGTCAGCATGCTCACCTTGGGTCAATATTTACAACCAAGTGCGCATCATTTACCGGTGATGCGATATGTTGAACCTGGAATATTTGATGCATTTAAGCAAAAAGCCAACACAATGGGCTTTAATAATGCGGCTAGTGGCCCCATGGTAAGAAGTAGTTACCACGCAGACGCACAAGCGCATCATATTGTTTAGGAATACAAATGGTTCCACATTTAACTACAGCCCTTAGCGGCCCTTTGCTCAGCTTAGAAAAACGCATGCTTAGTGACATACCTAAGATTGAGCATTGGTTTCGTTCGCAATGGCTTGAATACGCATCACCATTTTATGCCAGCGTAGATTTACGCAACTCTGGTTTTAAATTAGCTCCTGTAGATACCAATTTATTCCCAGGCGGCTTTAACAATCTCAACCCAGAGTTTATAAGCCTTAGTGTACAAGCCGCGCAAGTGGCGGTAGAAAAAGTCTGCCCTGAGGCGCATCACCTCATGATTATCCCAGAAAATCACACCCGTAATACCTACTATTTACGCAATGTAGTAGAGTTGGTAACGATTATGAAAGCCGCGGGGCTGGATGTGCGAGTGGGGACAATTAACCCAGAAATTACTGAGCCCACCACTTTTGAAACACACGACGGCCAAAAGCTTTTGCTTGAGCCAGTCGTACGCGAAAAAAATCGCGTTAAGCTTAATGCTTGCACAGTAGACGGCGTAGATTTAAAAGCATTTGATAGTTGTGCGATTCTTTTGAACAACGATTTATCGGGTGGTGTGCCAGAAATACTCAAAGACTTAGAGCAAGATTTAATTCCACCTTTACACGCAGGTTGGCATGTTCGCCGAAAATCACAACATTTCGCAGCCTATAACCGCGTAGTTGCTGATTTTTCCAAACTTTTAGAAATCGACGAATGGCTACTCAACCCATACTTTGAAACTTGTGGTGAAATTGATTTTCATGCACGCACTGGCGAATATTGTTTGGCCTTAAAAGTGGAAGAATTACTCGCTAAAATTAAAATAAAGTACGCCGAATATGGCATAAAACAAGACCCTTTTGTGATTGTGAAAGCCGATGCTGGCACTTATGGCATGGGCATTATGACAGTGAAATCACCCGAAGATGTACGAGATTTAAACCGCAAAGCGCGCAATAAAATGTCGGTGATTAAAGAAGGTCAGCAAGTTACTGAAGTGATTATTCAAGAAGGCGTATATACCTTTGAGAGCATAAATGATGCGGTTGCTGAGCCTGTGGTGTATATGATGGACCACTTTGTCATCGGTGGCTTTTACCGCGTTCATACAGGGCGTGACGTGGATGAAAACTTAAATGCGCCTGGTTCGCACTTTGTGCCATTAGCATTTGAAAAACCTTGCACCTTACCTGATTGCACCGGCCAGCCAGATACTGTGCCAAACCGCTTTTATGCGTATGGTGTTGTTGCGCGCTTGGCCTTACTGGCTGCAGCGATTGAACTGCAGGAAAACGACCCTTTAAATCATTAAGACTTATCTAACAAAACAATGAAGCTACTATTCATATTAGATCCATTAGATAGCTTAAAAAGCTACAAAGACACTAGCATAGCGATTATGCGCGAAGCGGCAGCGCGCGGACATGCATTGTATGTGTGCGAGCAGCATGATGTATTTTTACGCAATGAAATTGTTAAAGTTTCGACTAATGAATTCCATTTTAGTGGGGGTGAAACTTGGTATCAACTCGGCAAAACTGTAGAGTTCTTACCAAAAGATTTTGATGCAATTTTAATGCGTAAAGATCCACCTTTTGATAACGAATACCTGTACAGCACCTATCTGCTTGAACTGGCCGCCAATCAAGGTACACGCGTCATCAACAACCCCGCCAGCATTCGTAGCTGGAATGAGAAATTATCCGTTGCTAAATTTCCACAATTTTCGCCTGAATTTTTAGTCACAAGTAGCAACGATTTAATTCGTGAATTCTTGAACGAACATAAAGACATTATCGTTAAACCACTAGATGGCATGGGCGGTAGCGGCATTTTTAGGTTGACTGAGTCAGATCCTAACATTGGTGTAATTTTAGAGACTTCGACACAGCTTGGCGCGCAAACCGTTATGGCGCAACGTTATTTACCAGAAATTAAACTAGGCGATAAACGCATTATTGTAATCAATGGCGAGCCGCTTCCTTATGCTCTGGCACGCATACCCAAGGCAGGCGAAACGCGCGGCAATTTGGCTGCGGGTGCTACAGGTGTTGCACAACTTCTCTCGACAAGAGATTTAGAAATCGCTAAAACTGTAGGTAAAACACTAAAGCAAGAAGGCTTGTTTTTAGTCGGTCTCGACATCATAGGTGAATATCTCACCGAAATCAACGTCACCAGCCCTACTGGCATGGTAGAAATTGCTGCGCAAACGCCTTGCAAACCTGCTCAAATATTTATGGATGCGCTGGAAGGAAGCGCTAACTAAAGCTATAGTAGCGCCTATGCGCTTATTTCTCGTTTTCATATTTTTTTTCCTTGCTGGCTGCAGCAAACCAGAACCTCTCTACAACACCCAAAGTTACATATTTGGCACGCTGGTCGATATTACGATTTATGGCGAGCCAGAACCGCGAGCACAAGAAGTTTCGAATCAAATCATCCATGGCTTTCAGGATTTGCATAACCGCTTACACGCTTGGCGTCCGAGTGAATTAAAAACTCTGAATGATGAATTTTCGCGTGGCAATAGCCCAGTTACCATTGCACCAGATATTGCAGTCGTGTTAAGTGATGCAACCAAATTATCCATTCAATCAAAAGGTGCATTCAACCCTGCGATTGGCGGTCTGATTGAGGCTTGGGGCTTCCATCACGATGAGTTTCATCCGATTAAAATAGATGAAACTAAGATTAAAAACTTAGTGCATGCCAACCCACAAATGACAGACATTATGATTAAAGATGGTAAAATAAGCAGCAACAATCCCGCTGTACAAGTAGATCTTGGTGGCTACGCTAAGGGCTATGCCTTAGATATTGCCTTGGCCAGCTTGCGTAAACAAGGAGTTAAAAATGCGCTGGTTAATATTGGTGGCAATATTATTGCGCTAGGCAAACACGGCGAAAAACCTTGGCGCGTCGGCATACAACACCCTCGCAAACCCAATGCCATAGCCACACTTGATTTAGAAAGTGGTTGGGCGATTGGCACCTCGGGCGATTATCAACGCTTTTTTGAGCTGAACGGCAAACGTTATTGCCATATTATTGATCCTGCCACAGGTTATCCAGCACAAGGTGTGCAAGCGGTAACCGTGTTAATTCCTCCACAAATCAATGCAGGCACACTGTCTGACGTCACCTCTAAGCCGATTTTTATTGCCAAACCAGAAGCACGCGCTGAAGCCGCAAAAGCGATGGGTGTTGAAAACTATTTAGTGATTGAATCGAATAACAAAATTTTGGTGAGTCCAACAATGGCAAAACGCTTAACCTGGCTAGACTCATTAGCTGCCAAACATGTCACGTCTGCCCTACAGTAGCGATACTTCAAACTCACACCTAAAACCATTGATAGGTGATTGGCTGGTTATTATTATCAGCATTGTCGCCGTTTTTTTTATGTTCCAGCAATTTTGGAGTTTTGAACACGCGAGCCAACTAAGAATTCGGCAAGGCAATAAAATCATTGGCACTTACGATTTAAACCAAACCCGAGAACTGCATATAAAAGGCCCCATTGGGGAATCAATTATTGTCATTAATCAAGGTAAAGTGCGCTTTAAACAATCACCCTGCCACAACCAATACTGTGTGCATCAAGGCTGGTTAAGCCACGCGGGGGAAGTAGCAATATGTTTGCCTAACCAAGTTAGCTTACAATTATTGGGTGCAAAAAATACTTATGACTCGCTCAACTATTAACATTAGCACTACCGCGGAAGATCACCATATTGCCAAGCTAACGGCGCTGGCGATTGGCTTACATATTATTGAAGCTGTTATTCCATCACCACTACCTGGCGTCAAACCTGGCATTGCCAATATTGTGACCTTGTATGTGCTGTATGAATATGGTTTTGCCACCGCAGCTTGGGTAAGCTTATTACGCGTATTTGCCAGTAGCTTATTACTTGGGCATTTTTTATCGCCCACTTTTGTACTCAGTTTAAGCGGCGCAATATGCAGCTTGGCTGCTTTATACTTAGCGCAACAACTTCCAAAAAAATACTTTAGCGCCATCACACTCAGCATTTGCGCAGCATTTGCACACATTGCCGGGCAGTTAATTGTTGTGCGTTTATGGTTAATCCCACAGACTGGCGTTATTTATTTAATCCCTATTTTTGCGCTAGCGGCTTTAATTTTTGGATTAATTAATGGCTTAATTACTACCAAACTCATCAATCAAAAATCATAAAAAAGAGCGGAAAAGCCGCTCTTTTTTTATTTCAAGCCATAATTTCTAAACTTTTATTGAATCAGCTCACGCCATAAAGAACGTTTGCCAGCGAAATTACCCGCTGTTGGAGGGAATGTCACATCAGGATCTACTTGTGGCGTAGGATTTGTTGATGTTACAACTTCAACAACAGGATTTCCATCAATGTATAAAATATTAACCCCTACGATGGTTGAGTCATACCTCGCAGAGACTAAACCACTTGAGGTAACAGCTGCACCAGTTTTGTAGTCAAGGAAATTAAGCCAGCCATGTCCGCCAGGCGAGCAAGCAGTATTCGAAGGCACGATTGTCGGCGCAATTAGCACGCCTTGTACCAACTGGCTATCAATATTTACCCGCTCCCCGCTCTCTGGAAAGTCTACAAACCAACCTCTACCGGTGGTGAAATTCGGCGCTGGATTTGCTGGCGTTGTAACTGAGCGTGTACCAGTAATTGTATTTGTCGTCAAAGTCTGATTCACCATAAGCGTGGTTTGACTACGTGGATTTACAAAAGTGGCTCCCGTATTATCATCCCTTATAGCATATTCAGTCTGCGTTTGCGTAGTGGTAAGATCCCCAACTTCTAGATATTTCCCTGTGCCTATGAAAATAACGCGGCTACCTGAAATTTTACCCAGTACCGGAGTAGTAGTAATAGGTTGTGGGCTAGTGCCTGCAACATCAGAGAACAATGTTGCGAATTTCATAGCGGCCCCTGTACCGATAGTGGCAGTCGTTGTAGTGTCGTTAGGGTCAAAACGCCAAACATTGCCTAACAAATCGCCCCCATACACATAACTTACTGCGTTACCTGGAGGCTCATTATTAAAGCCAGCAATTTTAGCCAAGCCACTTGGTGTAGTAGTGGTTCCCACGCCTGTAGC
>JANYCB010000088.1 GCA_025360485.1 Methylotenera sp.
GTACAGCAACGCCTAGCTTTACGCAAAAAAGGTGAGCCAGAGCCGCATCAACTCATGATGTCTGCCACACCCATTCCGCGTACACTTTCGATGAGCTATTTTGCCGATTTAGATGTATCGGTGATTGATGAATTACCGCCAGGCCGCATGCCCATTGTGACTAAGTTGGTGAGTGACGAACGTCGTGATGAAATTTTGCAACGCGTGCGCGAGGCTTGTATAGCTGGTAGCCAAGCCTACTGGGTATGCCCACTGATTGAGGAAAGTGAAGCACTGCAACTGCAAACCGCCAATGATACCTTCGTGCATATGCAAGAAACTTTTCCAGAGCTTAAAGTCGGCTTGGTGCATGGCCGCATGAAACCAGCCGAAAAACAAGCGGTGATGGCACAATTTAGTGCGGGTAACATTCAATTATTAGTGGCCACCACGGTGATAGAAGTGGGCGTGGACGTGCCAAACGCCAGCCTAATGGTGATTGAGCATGCAGAACGCTCCGGGCTAAGCCAGTTGCACCAGCTAAGAGGTAGAGTTGGCCGCGGAGCGGCAAAAAGTACCTGTATTTTGCTGTATCAAAATAAACTTTCTGAAACTGCGCGCGCACGGTTAAAAGTAATTTTTGAAAGTAACGATGGCTTTATTATCGCCCAAGCCGATTTACACTTACGCGGCCCAGGCGAATTTTTAGGCACCCGCCAAAGTGGCGTGCCTATGCTAAAAATTGCCGATTTAGAACGCGATGCCGATTTGCTAGAAAGCGCCAAAAACATGACAGATAAGCTGATACGCGAATATCCGCAAGCGGTAGAAAAACATTTAGAACGCTGGATGAGCTACGCGGGTGAATTGGTGAAAATTTAATTAACAGGCCTGAAATGCCTGTGGATATTGGCTTGAAGAGCTGTTCTTACTTATTTTGTGATGGATGAGCGTAGGGCTATCCATCTGATGTGGTTGATGCTACATTCGGCGGCATACGTTAGCCAAGTATTACGGATAACAACTGTAGGACATAGCCAATTGTAAGCATAATTACTCCTCCCTTGAACCCATATTTATGCTTCTTGTATTTTTTGAGGTTTGCTGCACTCTGCTTAGAGGGCAATTCGTTGTTTACCCATGTTGCTATGTTATCACCAGTCGCTGTTACATCAAGTTGAGGACTCGTGAAGAAGATTAGCAGGCAAGCACCAAACGCGTTGATTACCAAACCAAGAATGTTGAAGAAATGCAAATATGCTGTGGTCACAGTTGGATGGAAAGAGTAGAGATATAAAAATATGTTTATTTAGATTTGGTTTTTTAAGTAGGTTCTAGTTTTTCCACTTTTTCCATAAAAAATAAATTACAAACAACCTGCCAATAACCATTCCAGCCGATTCATATACAGAGCCGATTTGGGCATTAAATAAACTGACTATTGTTGTTATAGCTATTAAGACTGCAAAAATGATTCTTAATGTACGTGCCACTTTATATATTTTTGAGTCCCTATTTTTCTTTACGTACCAATAATATAAAGGAACAAAAATTGGGAACGATAATAAAAAAATAATTATCAACACAACTATCCAGTGCCAAATTGAAAAGCCCATCAATTCCCCCCCAGATTTATTTTCCTAATATCTCGCAATAACGCTAGTAGCTGACAGGCTACGGTTTTTTACTTATTTTTGCACGCTCGTTAAACATTGTAGTGATGATTGAGTACGTTAGCAAACGCTTTGTTTGTGCGATAATTCACCCGTGAAAGTTCAACAAAATCGTTCTCAATCTCGTCAACCTTGGCTTAAAAAGCCGATATTAGCGCAAGCTATGCAAAGTTGGCTGATTGATACTGGCTCGCTCACTGCGCGGTTAAAGGCGCGCTACACAGATTTTTCGGTGCGGCCAGTGTTGTTAAAAAATACCAAAGCGTTGCAAGATGAGTTTGCGCTACTTGACTTGAAAGTCAATCAGCATGCGCTGATTCGCGAGGTGTTATTGGTGGGAAATAATCAACCTGTGGTTTTTGCGCATAGCGTGTTGCCACGTACTAGCCTGCTCGGCGCATGGCATGGGCTTGGGAGGCTAGGTAACAAACCACTTGGCGGGACCTTGTTTGCCAACCCAAAAGTTAAACGCACGCCGCTTGAATATAAAAAACTACCGCGCCACCACTCAATATCCATGCGGGTTGCAGTGCATATGCAAACAAGCCCTAAAGCATTGTGGGCGCGGCGTTCTATATTTAGCCTAAATTGCGCTAGAATTCTCGTTACTGAGGTATTCCTAGAGCAATTACTAAAATGAATTTAGCCAAACTAACGTTAGAAAGTTTAAACAAAAAGCTAGACGCTTACGAGCGTTTAATGCGCCTCGATAAGCCTATCGGTATTTTGCTGCTGCTATGGCCTACGCTATGGGCGCTGTGGCTGGCGAGTCGCGGTATTCCCGATTGGATTACTTTGCTGATTTTTATTACTGGTGCGGTGTTAATGCGTAGTGCTGGTTGTGTGGTGAACGATATTGCAGACCGCAAATACGATGGTTTGGTGGAACGTACCAAAAATCGTCCACTTGCGACAGGTGAAGTGAGCGTGAAAGAAGCGTATTTGCTGGCGGGTGGTTTGGCTTTGTTAGCATTTTGCTTGGTATTATTGTTTAACAAAACCACTATTTTGTTGTCATTTGCCGCACTATTTTTAGCTGCAACTTATCCATTTACCAAGCGTTTTTTAGCGATTCCACAAGCGTATTTGGGGGTGGCGTTTGGCTTTGGCATCCCTATGGCATTCGCCGCAGTGAATGACTATATTCCGCCTCTAGCATGGGTGTTGTTAGCGGCGAATATGTTTTGGGCGATAGCTTATGATACTGAATATGCGATGGTAGACCGTGATGATGATTTAAAAATTGGCATCAAGTCATCCGCCATATTCTTTGGCAAATATGATGTGATAGCAGTGATGATTTGCTACGCCATCATGCTGGATTTGCTAGTGTATGTGGGTAAATTTATGGACTTTGGAAAGTTTTATTTCATCGGCCTGGGAGCCGCTCTGTTATTGGTCTGCAGGCAGTATATTTTAATAAGATTACGTGATAAATCCAGTTGTTTTAAAGCATTTTTACACAACAACTGGAATGGTTTGGCGATATTTATTGGCCTTGCGCTTGAATACTATTCTCGTTCTAAAGTTATTTAAATTCAACCAAATTAAATTCAAATCTTTCAGTAGGCGATACCTTAGCCTCAACGGCTTTTTCGGTTGCCATTTTATGTGCTTGTTCATCCATTTGTTTTAGTTTTTCTTCTTTTTTGGCGTTTAGGTGCGCTTCCTTAAGCTCTAGCATCGCCAATTTCTTTTCGTCCAATTGAATGACTTCAGCAGTTTTTAATTCTTCTTGCGCCACACTTTTTAATAAAATGAGTTCTTCAATGACATTTTTATGAAAACAGACACGAACCTCTAAACGGCTGTTATAAATTAAATCGTCTAAATAAGTAAGTGCGACAGGTGTACCCCAAACTTGTTGTAAGCCTGCGGTAATGCGTGGAAAAGATTCTAAGCTAAGATTTGTGTCAGCTTCAGATTTAGAAAAATCTGCAATTTGGACATTGTAGTGTTCTTTACATTCGAGCACAGTTTGTTCGTATACCGCTTGTAAGTTTTCTTTAGCGAGTAAATCGAGTAAAAACATCCAAATGGTGACGGATTGTTTAGGGAAATCGAGTAAATGATTTTGTAGCAGTTGAATGGCTAAACTGGTACGACCATGTGATAAAAACACATCGGCATGATCCAATACATTATGGTCAGCATTAAATTCCTCAACAGAAAAAGGTATTTCAGCTTCCTTAGCAGCTACAGGCGCGTTTAGATTTACTGTTGATTTTACAACAGCACTGTTAATTTTCTGACTTGAATCAGCACCTAAGTCGGGCTCGAAAAAAATATTGTCAGCATCAAGTTCATCAAAATTAGCTTTTGCTTCACTGTTTTTCGACCATTCTAATTGGGAATCTTGCAGTTGTTGAATTTGACGGCGTCTGCGTATTTTTTCAGCAACAGTAAGGCTACTTAATAATAAGCCCCCACCCAAGATATAACCTAACCAATCTAGTCTATTTTTCGATGTGTTAGCTTGCGCTAGCTGCTGCGTTTTTAGTTGATTGTCTTTTTTTAATTTTTTGTTGGCCAGCGCTAAAGAATTCAGTTGTGTTTCTAAATGCGCCAAGCGATGGCTCATAACCGTCGCTTCATCTTGCATCTCAACATCAAGTTCAGGCGCAAGTGCTTGTGCCGCGGTTTCAGGAGTGAAATGTAATTGCTTATCTAATAGTAGTTGAGCGTTGTTAAAATTACTATTTGAAACATCACCGTTAGAAATACTTAAACGTGGTTTGGATTCTTTTTCTAGATTTTTTGGTGTTAAATCGGGTTCACTTTTAGTGTTAATTGTGGATATTTCAGATGGTTTTCCAACGACATAACCCGCAGTTAATACAATGTTTTCATTGGATTTTTTATTATTTTTATGTTTTTTAAAAGCAGTATTTTTAGTAGTAGTTGCGGGTGTCTTTACAGTTTGTTGGTGGGCATTGCTAACAGCGGCGCTGTTAATAGTTTCATTGATATTTTCTTCACTGTTGCTTGCAATTTCATCAGCAGAATTTTCAATTTCTGCCGTTAATACGGGGTCTAACAATAATACATAGTCGCGGCGTATGTTGGCATCGCATTCCGCCATAACCGAGAAATTAACAATCGGCTCATTGATGATTTGGTGGGTAGTAACTGTCAAAATTGCAACATCATCGACAGTTTTAGATAACTTAAAGTTTGCGTTGGTTAATTGATTTTCAACACTAGAATCATTGATTACTCTAAAGCAAGTGTCACCTTTAAGCTCGCTGGCACCCATTATTTTAATGCTCGCGCGCAAGGGCTGCCCAAGATGTGATTTAACATCAATATTGCCCAAACCCAGCGCCATAGCTTGGCTTTGCGCGCCAACGGCTAGTATGGTCATTGCCGCAATGACCGCTTGCTTAAGCGTATAATTGTTTTGCATATCGTTCACCTCTTTAATTTAGCACATTTTTCAATTAGGCTGCATTTCAGATTAATAACAGCAAATTGCGTGCCAACTATATAATCTATCGGCGAGTTAACTAAAAACTTAATACTAAGCGAACAAAATAGTATTAAAAGTTAAACTACAATAAAAATCAATAAATAATCCATGCTTTGCAATTGACAAGCCTTTGTTCAAAAGCATATAATCCGCCCTCTTGATTTTATTAAGCTATGCTATAGGTGTAGCGCAGGGTAGTTAGATATGAATATTTTCTCTGGAAAAACTTTTTCTGCTAAATCGCACGAAGTACAACGCGATTGGTTTGTAATCGATGCAACCGATTTAGTATTGGGTCGTTTGGCGAGCGCCGTAGCGCATCGTTTACGCGGCAAACATAAAACCATTTACACGCCACACGTTGATACTGGCGATTATATTGTGGTTATTAATGCTGACAAAATTAAAGTAACAGGTGCTAAAGCGGATGGTAAGCTTTACCACAGCCACTCTGGTTATCCAGGCGGTATTAGCACAACAACATTTTCTAAAATGCAAGATCGTTTTCCAGGTCGCGCTTTAGAAAAAGCAGTGAAAGGCATGTTGCCAAAAGGCCCATTGGGCTATGCAATGATTAAAAAAATGAAAGTTTATGCTGGCGATAAGCATGAACATGCTGCACAACAACCAAAAGCATTGACTATTTAAGGTTATATAAATGATTGGCAAATACAATTATGGTACAGGCCGCCGCAAAAGCTCAGTAGCGCGCGTGTTTATGAAAGTTGGCAAAGGTAATATCGTGGTAAACGATAAACCAGTCGATGAATATTTTTCTCGTGTCACTGCACGTATGATTTTACGTCAGCCACTTGAGTTGACTAATAATCTTACCAGTTTTGACATTATGATTAATGTTATCGGTGGCGGCGAATCTGGCCAAGCGGGTGCGGTGCGTCACGGTATTACACGTGCTTTGATTGATCACGATGCAACGTTAAAAAGTGCATTGTCACAAGCAGGTTTCGTGACACGTGATGCACGTGAAGTAGAACGTAAAAAAGTGGGCTTACGTAAAGCGCGCCGTCGTAAACAATTCTCTAAACGCTAATACACAGCGTCAGGTTGTTAAAAAAGGTCGCTTTAGCGGCCTTTTTCATTTATGGTTTAATATATGTTTAGTTTTAAAAATAATTAGCTATGGTAAAAAAACTTAAAATTGGTATTGTCGGCGGCACTGGCTACACAGGTGTTGAGTTGTTACGTCTATTGGCTTTGCACCCACACGCAGAACTTGTGGCCATCACTTCGCGTGGTGAGGCTGGGTTGCCTGTGGCCGATATGTTTCCTAGTTTGCGTGGCTATGTCGATTTAGCCTTTACCGATCCTGCTACGGCTGATTTAAGTGCATGTGACGTGGTATTTTTCGCCACCCCGCACGGCGTTGCGATGAACCAAGCGCAAGCGCTATTAAAAGCTAACGTTAAAATTATCGATTTAGCGGCTGATTTTAGGTTGCAAGATACTGCTTTGTTTGAAAAATGGTACAAAATGCCGCACAGCTGTGCCGACATTTTAAAAGAAGCGGTTTACGGCATTCCCGAGTTATATCGGGATAAAATTAAAAATGCCAAGGTGATTGGCAATCCAGGTTGTTACCCAACCACGGTTTTACTGGGCTTAGCGCCCTTGCTAGAGCAGGGTTTAATCGATTTTTCTGCGCCAATTGTAGCGGATTGTAAATCGGGTGTTTCTGGCGCAGGTAGAAAAGCCGAAGTTGCCACGCTATTTGCAGAGGCCAGTGACAACATGAAAGCTTACGGGGTTGCGGGTCATCGGCACCATCCGGAAATTCACGCGCAGATTGCTCAATTGGCGGGTAAAAAAGTAGATTTTATTTTTGTGCCACATCTAGTTCCAATGATTAGAGGCATGTTATCGACGATTTATGTGAAACTTTCAGCTTCGGCCAATGGTCTTGACTTGCAGGGTTTGTTTGAAAAACGCTATGCTAAGGAAAAATTTGTAGATGTATTGCCTGCTGGGAACATGCCTGAAACGCGCTCTGTACGTGGCTCTAACAAGCTGCGCATGGCTTTGCACAAGCAAGCCGATACGGGTTATTTAACGATTGTCGTGGTGCAAGATAACTTAGTGAAAGGCGCGGCGGGACAAGCGGTGCAGAATATGAACATTATGTTTGGTTTTGATGAAAGTTGTGGCCTAGATATTGTGCCACTATTACCATAATTTATGAGACCAGTTGATCGTAGAGTTCGCAACCATTTTGGCCTTACCGCAAGACGCGTAGCAGTGCGCTCGCAGCGGCCTTGGTACTTTCAGGCGCTGCTTACGGCTTTGTTTATGGCACTAGGGTTCGTTTTGGCTTATTGGATGTTGCATGATACAGAGAATATCCGTGAAAAATTACAAGAAGCAAGGCTAGAAAATAAAGAGTTAGAGATTAAATTAGTAGGAGCTCAGCGCGAGCTACAAGTAGAGCTGGCAACGAATAATAACCTTGCCAAAGAGCTTGCAACCGTTCAAGATGAGACTATTAAGATTAAAGAAGACTTATACTTTTATAAAAATATGGTAAGTAAAAGAGCAAGGTAGCTATTTTTTGTTAAAAGTATGTAAGGCTAATTAAGGTAAGGAAAACACATGTTTTTTAAAAAAACCAATAAAATCGATAACCGTATTGATACTCTAGTAGGTGCTGATACGCGCATAGAAGGCGATTTGCATTTTAGCGGCGGTTTGCGCGTCGATGGGGCCATTCGCGGCAATGTGTCTGAGCAAAACGGCACGCCTAGTACACTTATTTTGAGCGAAAATGGCCGTATTGAAGGCGCGGTAACGGCCGCTAAAATTGTGCTAAATGGCAAAGCGATAGGCACGGTGAAATCTAGCCATTTTATCGAGCTGCAAACCAAAGCGCGCATTACGGGTGATTTATATTACAAATCGCTAGAGATGCACACGGGCGCAGTAATTGAAGGCAAGCTGGTTTACATGGGCGATAATGCGGCGGATGATGTGGTTAGCTTGTAATTTTGAACATTCGCCCCCAAATAGTTGTCTGACGATTCAGATTTTAGAAGTTTAAGGAGTATAAAATGAACACAGTAGCAGATGTAAAAGAAACAAGCATCCCCGATATTGAAATGCCAACCCCGTTGGTGTTTACCGATAATGCGGCAAAAAAAGTGAAAGAGCTGATTGAAGAAGAAGGCAGTCCTGATTTGAAACTCCGCGTATTTGTTAGCGGCGGCGGCTGTTCAGGCTTTCAATATGGCTTTACGTTTGAAGAAGAAGTGAACGAAGACGACACCCAAGTGATGAAAGACACTGTGACTTTGCTCATCGACCCAATGAGCCTACAATACCTCATGGGCGCAGAGATTGATTACCAAGATAGCTTGCAAGGCTCGCAATTTGTCATTCGTAATCCGCAAGCCACCTCTACTTGTGGCTGTGGCTCATCGTTTTCTGTCTAAGTAGAGCCTTTTCTGATAAAAAATTTGAAAATATCAAACTGCCGTCATTCCCGCGTAGGCGGGAATCCAGTTAAGCTAAAAAGCCAAGCGTTTGCTTGGCTTTTTTATTCGTTATTTATTTTAATACTTGCAAGCTGTGGCAGCCACAAAGAAAAATATGCAGCTATCCCGCAAGGCGCCACAGTGCTTATTCTTGGCGATAGTTTAAGTTACGGCATTGGCGCAAATACAGGCGAAGATTACCCAAGCTTACTCGCTAAAACCACGGGTTGGCAAATCATTAACGAAGGTGTTCCAGGTGATACTACGGGTGGTGGCTTAGAGCGGCTACCGGCCTTGCTGGAGCAAGATCAACCAAAATTATTAATTGTGGAATTAGGCGGCAATGATTTTATTCACCAATTGCCGCAAAGCGATACCATTCGCAACCTTAAAGCCATCTTGGCGCTTGCCAAAGCAAAGGGCGTTAAAACCATTTTGATGGCAATTCCTGAGATGAGCCCCTTAAAAGCGGCCATTGGCAATCTATCCGATCATCCGTTATATGAAACTATCGCCAAAGAAACTGCGACGCCATTGGTGGCAGATGTGTTTGCAGATGTGCTTTCAGACACCACGCTTAAATCGGATCAAATACATCCAAACGCGCAGGGTTATGCCATGGTGAGTAAAAACATGACGACAAAATTGAAATTATTGGGCTTTGTGAAGTAATTTAATATGCTCAGCGAGGCAATATCCATGAGGGTGGTAGGGCAGGTGCTTTTTTCGTCATTCTGAGTGCAGCGAAGAGTCCAGTAAAACTAAAACATCTTAATCTGTGATTCCATGCTTGACACGGAATCCAGTGACTTTTGAACTTTGTCGGGGGTAGCCCGACACCTAGTCACTTTCTTTTAACTGCCTGAAAAGAAAGTAACCCAAGAAAACGGCACCCCGCTGCCGCTTCATCCTTCGGTCTTAGCGCCGCATCTGGGCGGCTGCGGAACTCGTGCTTTCAGCACTCAAACAGTCCTCGCCGCTTCCCATCTGCCGCTCAAGCCTAATGC
>JANYCB010000146.1 GCA_025360485.1 Methylotenera sp.
GCTGATATTTTAAGTGCGCCAAAACAAAACTTCATGAAACTGCCCAATTGGGATGAAAGCCGCGTTACCGATGCAGACGAAGAAGTGCTGATTACGCACACTTGGGACGAGCTGCGGCGCTTTATGTGGAACTATGTCGGCATTGTGCGCACCGATAAACGCCTCAGCCGCGCGCTGCATCGCATCCACATGCTGCGTGATGAAGTGCAGGAGTTTTATAAAAACTTTAAAATAAGCAACGATTTAATCGAGCTACGCAACTTGCTGCAAGTAGCTGAATTGATTGTAGAAAGCGCTATTTCGCGCAAAGAAAGCCGCGGCTTGCATTACAGTAAAGATCATCCCAATACGGATGCAGAAGCGATTCCTACGGTGCTAGAGCCCCAATATTATCAAAAGCATTATCAGGAACATTAACACTTTGAAACGTTTTTTATCTGCTCTGGCAACCGCATGGCTATTGGCTTGCAGCCTGCCTGCTTTTGCACTTGAAATCAGCTATTTTTACGATGGTGATACCGTGAAAATTGACGATCATGGCAAAAATTACAAACTGCGCATCACCGATATCGACGCGCCAGAACGTAATCAAGCATACGGTTTAAAATCCCGCCGAGCTCTCATAAATTTCTGTAAAAATGCCAGCGTACAAGTACAGCTTTTGGGTACGGATAAATACGGGCGGAAACTAGGAAAGCTAGAATGTAATAGCCAAGATGTGAGTTTTTATATGCTTGAAAATGGCGATGCGTGGTTTTACGAACAATATTCTAGCGACAGCGCGCTTGAGCTTGCCGAACTGGAAGCGCGCAACCACAAACGCGGGCTCTGGCAAAGCCAACATCCAACCCCGCCTTGGGTTTGGCGCAAAAATCATCCGCATTAATTGTGTTAGGATTTTGCATAATGATTAAAATTAAACACATATTCACACTAAGATATACACCTAAATCGGTGTATATTTCACGTTAGATGGCTTAATCGAGGAGATGAAATGTAATGGCTAAGCCGAAAGAACTGAGCCTTGGAGAGTGGAATCAGTCGGTTGGTACGTTCCACGAGGAGTCAGACCGTGGAGCTGCAATCCTTGCGGGTAGCTTTGCCGAGCATACGTTAGGGCAGTATTTGAAGTTCCGTATTCGAGACAAAAAGATGGCTGACGAACTGTTTAATGCAATGGGTCCACTTTCTAGCTTCTCTCAGCGCATTGCAATCGCCTACGCTTTTGATCTCATCTCTTCAGCCCAGTACAAGGACTTCGAGATAATCCGCAAAGTTCGAAATCATTTTGCACACCACCCACTTGAAACGACCTTCAATACTAACGACATCAGGCAACTCTGCGCCTCATTAACAATGTTCAAGGAAATTAATCCTGAGCAGCACACCAAACCTGGTGAACGCCATCGCATTGCCTACCTTGTAAGCTGCGGTTTTTCGTGCGGGAGTCTGCTTGACATAATTGAAAAGGCTGAAGAGAAAGCAAAAACACAAAGCTCGCTTTAATTGCAATTCCCCGTATAATGCGCTTTCCCTATGCAAACCAATCAGCGTAGCGGTCTTTTATCAAATGGTTATCTAACCACATTTGCCACCTCGATTGGTGTTACCACAAAGTAATTGGCTGGCTCAACACTCAAGCTGGAGCATTACTTTGTCAATTGAACAAACAACAACTATAACTAATTTTAACGAATTAGGTTTAAGCGAACCCATTCTGCGCGCCATTAGCGACGCGGGTTACACCACCCCAACCCCCATTCAGGCAAAAGCCATTCCGCAAGTATTAAGCGGTGGCGATTTGCTGGCAGGCGCACAAACCGGCACTGGCAAAACCGCTGGGTTTACCTTGCCGATTTTGCATATTCTTAGCCAAAAACCGCGCAACGCAGATGCAATTAAAAGTCGCCCGCGCTGCCTGATGCTGACGCCAACGCGCGAGCTTGCCGCGCAGATTGAAGAATCTGTAAAAACTTACGGCAAATATTTGCCACTCACCAGCACCGTGATTTTTGGTGGCGTTAATGCTAACCCGCAAATTGCGCGCTTAAAAAAACCGCTGGATATTCTAGTCGCCACGCCTGGCCGCTTACTAGATCATGCCAATCAAAAGAATGTTGACCTGAGTGGCGTAGAGATTTTGGTGCTGGATGAAGCCGATAGAATGCTGGATATGGGCTTTATTCGCGATATTAAAAAAATACTCGCGATGTTGCCAAAACAACGCCAGAACTTATTGTTCTCTGCCACGTTCTCTGACGAAATTAAAACGCTTGCCGATGGCTTATTACATAACCCGGGCTTTGTTGAAGTCGCGCGCCGCAATACCGCCAGCGAGTTGGTTGAGCAAACCGTGCACATGGTCGCGGCAACACATAAACGCGAGCTAATGAGCTTTTTAATAAAGCAAAACGACTGGCAGCAAGTATTGATATTCACCCGCACCAAACACGGCGCGAACCGCTTGGCCGAAAAATTGGTTAAAGATGGCATTCAAGCTGCGGCGATTCATGGCAACAAAAGCC
>JANYCB010000163.1 GCA_025360485.1 Methylotenera sp.
CGCGCGGTTGTTGGGCCGCAGAGCAGTGTGGAAAAGCTACTTAAACCTTTTATTTTTAGAAAATATTTAGACTTTAACGCGCTTGCCAGTATGCGTGATTTAAAGTTGCAAATTCATCGTGATGTGACGCAAAAAGGCCAAACAGATAATATCAAACTGGGGCGTGGCGGCATTCGTGAGATTGAATTTATTGCCCAAGTGTTTCAGCTGATTCGAGGCGGACAAGATGCAAGCTTGCAAATTAAACCGACGCTTGAAGTGTTAAAGCTTTTAAAAAACAAAGACTTATTGTTAGAAAAAACGGTAGCTGAACTGACGGAAGCCTATGTTTTTTTGCGCAATTTAGAGCACAGACTCATGTATGTGGAAGATCAGCAAACGCAAGACTTGCCTAAATTAATTGAAGCAAAAGCACGTATTGCCAACGCGATGAATGTAGAAAACTGGGACGTGCTTTTAAGCCAGCTCAATGCACATCGCCAACTGGTTGCAGCGCATTTTGATGCGACGTTTAGCGACAAAAATCAGTCTGAAGATTTAAATAAGATATCAAAAGAAAGCAGTATTTGGCAAGGCACACTCGATAAAGAGACTGCCCTGCAAGCCTTGCTGGATCAGGGATATGGTGATGCAGCACAAACACTTGCTCGCTTGCAAATGTTGCGTAACAGTAACCGCTATCAGCAATTGCCAGAATTGAGTCGGCAACGTTTTGATCGACTGATGCCGCATGCAATTGCGCAATCTGCGGCTATGCCAAACCCTGATACTACGCTGCTGCGCGTGACGGATGTGTTTGAGAGTATTTGCCGTCGCGCCAGCTATTTAGCGCTGTTGGCCGAGCATACGCAAGCCATGGGTTTGCTGGTGAAACTCTGTAGCAGCAGCCCTTGGCTGGCGAATTATCTAGCGCAGCATCCTATTTTATTAGATGAGTTATTAGATACACGCAGTTTATACGCCGCCCCAGATTTCGTGGCTATGCGTGCAGAATTGACAAAGCGCTTGAGCGAGTTTGATGGCGATATTGAGCGCCAAATGGACGTGATGCGTCATTTTAAACATACTAATGTGTTTCGATTTGCCGCCCAGGATATCAACGGAGAACTGGTGCTGGAAACGCTTTCTGACTATTTAAGCGCGCTGGCGGATTTGATTTTGGGCGTTGCATTAACAACTATTTGGCCAAATGTGAAGGGCGCGCACCTTAAGACGCCAAAATTCGCCGTTGTTGGTTATGGTAAATTGGGCAGCAAAGAGCTGGGCTATGCTTCTGATTTAGATATCATATTTCTTTATGATGACAATGCTGAAGAAGCAGGTGAAGTATATGCGCGCTTCGCGCAGCGCATTAGCAGTTGGTTTAACACCTTAACCTCAGCGGGTTTGCTGTACGAAACCGATTTGCAATTACGTCCAGATGGCAACAGTGGTTTGCTTGTGAGTAGTGTTGCGGCTTTTAGAGAATATCAACTGAATAAAGCTTGGACGTGGGAACATCAGGCCATTACGCGTGCACGTTTTGTAGCAGGTGACGCTAGTATTGGCGAGGCTTTTGAGAAGATTCGTATTGAAGTAATAACTCAAGCACATGATACTGAAAAACTGAAAACAGAAGTGATTGCCATGCGTGAAAAAATGCGTGCTACACAAACTTTTGTTGCGAATATATTTGATATTAAACACAGCGTTGGCGGCATTATCGACGTGGAGTTTTTGGTGCAATATTTGGTGTTGGCGCATGCAAGGCAATACCCGCAACTCACAGGCAATATCGGCAATATTGGGTTGTTGAAACTGTTAGCAGTCTTTAACATTATCCAGCATGATTTAGCTGAAAAGGTGGTGTTAGCCTATCGAGATTATCGCCGTATGCAGCATGCGCTTAAGCTACAAGGCGCGCCACATATGCGTGTTGAGGCTGCATCACCAAGCACACACATGGCGGCGGTAAAAGCTTTGTGGCAACAGGTTTTTCTAGTTTAAAACTTCCAAACTTTACGGTAAGCCACTAGTAGCTGTTGGTGCATATGGCTGCCTTCCATATTGGTGCCCAAGTTGTTTAAGCCAAAATATTGTTGTTCACGACTCACCAGTTTGTGTGCTTGCTTCAAGGTTTCTGCGCCATAAAGTAAATTTAGATTTTTTTCAAAAGGCGCGCTGCTTTCCAGTTCTTCATTAAGTTGTACGATATTGGCAATGCAGCGATATACGCTAGCGCGCGTGGCTGGCGGTTCGTTAAATTGCGCAATCCAAGCACAGCCATCTAAAATGGCATCATTATCGCCAGCGGCTAACGCTGCAAGCGTTTTGAGCTCGCCCACGCGCAAATCCACCCAAGTGGTGTTAGGGTCGGCACATAAGCCTATCAAAGTTGTTACAGGCAACTCATCCGCCAAGTCCAAATCTAGCAAAGTTTCAAGTAATTCGGCGGATTCGGTTTGGTTTAAATCTTGTAGCTTTATTGCATAAGGCCGCACGCGGTTGCCTACGCTGTTGTTTTCCCATTGCAGTTCTTCAACAGGGTAAATTTCACTCATGCCTGGCACAAAAATGCGGCAGGCATAAACACCTAAATGGGTAAAGTCAGCAATGTACATATCGTGGCCGCTGGTGTGAATCGTATTGACGCACCAGTGGTAATCTTCTTCCGTAGTTGTACCAAAGTTCCAGTCTACAAATTCGTAATCAGGCGTGCTACGTAAAAAATCCCAGCTAATCACACCGCTAGAATCTACAAAATGGATTTCTAAGTTTTGTGAGTCAGCGATTTCTTCCATATCAAAACCTGGTGCGGCAAAGTCTTTTAAGCCATCAATGGCACGGCCTTGTAATAATTCAGTCAGTGCGCGTTCCAGTGCCACTTCAAAGCGCGGATGCGCACCAAAGCTAGCAAAACAGCCTTGATCTTCTGGGTGAAGTAGCGTGACGTTCATGACTGGATATTGCCCGCCTAATGAAGCATCTTTTACCAAAATACCATAGCCCGCCTTGCGTAAGCCTGCAATGCCCGCGGCGATGCGTGGGTAGCGGTTAATGACGGCTTCTGGCACGTCTGGCAAGCAAATACCTTCGCGGATAATTTTATACTTAATATCGCGCTCAAAAATCTCTGCCAAAGCCTGTGTGCGTGCTTCCATCAATGTATTGCCTGCGCTCATGCCATTGCTCACGTACAAGTTGCCGATAAGATTCACTGGAAACAACACGGTTTTGTTGTCACGCAAACGCGTATATGGAATCGTGCAAATGCCACGCCCAGCATTGCCTGAATTGAGGTCAATTAACTGACTGGCGATTGCACCGCCTTCTGGGTTATAAAACTTTTGCAATTCAGGCGTTAATAACTCTTTAGGCCATTTGTCACTAGTAACTTTAAACCATTGCTCATTCGGGTAATGCACAAAATCTTTATTCGCAATGGTTTCGCCCAAGTAAAAGTGCGTCCAAAAATAATTGGTGCTTAAACGCTCAAAATATTCGCCCAGCGCACTTGCGCGGGCGGCTAATTGTGAGCCACCTTTGCCATTGCTAAAAAGTCGTGGGCAATCGCGGTCGCTCACATGCACAGACCAAATGCCTTCAATTTCATTTAGCCAAGAACGCTCTTCAACATGAAAGCCAAGGGCTAATAATTTACCTTGTAACGTGCTGATTGAAGATTCGAGCGAGGCATCTTTGCTTGGAATAAACGTATCGTTTATTCCTATTGTAGGAGCGATAAAGGTTTCTGTGGTATTCATGGGGAGCGCTTTAAGGGAAAAGGGCAACAGCATAGCATGCCGTTGTGATAATACGAAAAAGCAGTGATGGGACTTACTTTGTGCAAGCATTGCAAGCAAGCGTGTTTTTATTTACCCCAGCGTAAAGCCGCAGTATGCACTGGGCTATCCCAATGCTGTTTAATTTCATCATCTAGCAAGCAAACAGTAATCGAGCCGCCAGCCATATCCAGCGCGGTGGTGTAGTTACCGACTAATGAACGCGTAATTTGCAAACCATGTGTGTTGAGCTGTTTGGCGGCACTGTTGTAGAGCAAGTAAAGTTCCATCAGCGGCGTGGCGCCAAAGCCATTCACCAATAGCAAAATTTCGCTATTTTTGGCGGGCTCCATATTTCTAGCAGTAAAGTCAGCCAAAATTGCATCCACCATATCTTTTACAATGGCATCTGCCTCGCGCATAGCTTCGCGTTTGCGGCCTGGTTCACCATGGATACCGACGCCCATTTCAATTTCATTATCGCCAATATCGAAGGTAGGGCGCCCAGCGGCAGGTACGGTGCAGCTGGTGAGCGCCACGCCAATGCTGGCGGTGCGAGTATTTACTTTATCGCCAAGGGCCTTGCAAGTTGCTAAATCTGCACCAGTTTCGGCTAAACTGCCGACACATTTTTCGACAATCACTGTGCCCGCAACGCCACGGCGGCCAGTAGTGTAGGTGCTGTTGATGACGGCGCAATCGTCGCTGGTTAACACTGTAGCATGCTCGAAAGCGAGCATTTCGCCCGCCATTTCAAAGTTCATCACGTCGCCCGCATAGTTTTTTACAATAAATAATATGCCTTTATCCGCATGCACAGCCTCTGCTGCTGCGAGCATTTGATCTGGCGTGGGCGAGCTGAATACGTAGCCTGGACAAGCCGCATCTAGCATGCCGTAGCCAATATAGCCTGCATGCAAAGGCTCATGCCCAGAGCCGCCGCCAGAAATAATGACGACTTTATTGCTAGCTTTTTGCTTGCGTGTTAAAAAATTGGGATCCAAGTGAAGCTGTACCAAATCAGAGTGCGCTAAAGCGAAGCCAGAAAGGCTTTCCGTGAGTATGTCGTCTACTTTATTGATGAATTTTTTCACGATTTATTTTTTCAAAAGCAAATCGCACACCGCATGCACCATCACTTGGCAACTTTTCGCACCTGGGTCTAAATGCCCAATGGCGCGCTCGCCTAAGCCCGCTGCACGGCCTTTGGTGGCCACTAAGTCACGCGTATATTCCAAGCCTTTATCGGCGGCATTTTTAACTTCTCGACAAATATCTGCAATGTTTTTACCATGCGCAGCGGCGATGGTAAATGTGGTGGAAACGGGGACTAACACATCTAACATGGTTTTTTCGCCCACGTTCGATTTGCCGCGCATCATCATGCTTTGCACACCATAGGCAAATGCGGCGGCAGTTTCAAGGTTGGCATTCAACTCATTAATTTTGGCGTGATTTTCTTTAAGATATTTTGCCATGCCCATAAAAAAGCTGGCAAACAAAGCACCAGAAGCCCCGCCGATTGTGCTTAGTAGCTTGGTAGAAATTTTTTGCAAAACTTCATCAGGCGGCAACGGTAATAGCTCGTTAACCATACTTGCAATCACTTCGCTACCACGCTTCATGTTGATGTAATGGTCGCCATCGCCAATCGCGCGGTCAAGCGATTCAATATCCACCTCATGCGCGACTATTGCGGCATGGATGGCGAGTGCGGAAGATAAAATAAAAGTGGTTTTCATCTAGACAGTTTAAAACTAAAAGAAATTACAAGCAATTTACATCAGCAAAAGAACAAGTCCAATCGCGGCGGGAAGCGCTTGAATAAACAGGATTTTTTTGCCCACGGTAGCAGCGCCATATAAGCCCGCGACCAAAATACAGCATAGAAAAAACACTTTAATGCTGGTGCCAGCTTCGCCTAAACTCAAACCCCACAACAAACCTGCGGCTAAAAAGCCATTATATAAACCCTGATTGGCGGCTAAAACCTTGCTGGCTTTGGCGAAATCTGGCGTGAGTTTAAAGGTGCGTAAACCAAGTGGTTTATCCCACAAAAACATCTCTAACACCAAAAAATAAACATGTAATAGTGCGACTATTGCAATGACAATATTGGCGACGGGTTGCATGGCTTTATCCTCTTATTTTGTCTTTAATCTTCGGGTAACAATTGCGGGTTCCACACCACTTCCCACAGGTGCTGGTCAGGGTCTTGAAAATAACCCCCGTAGCCACCCCAAAATGTGTCTTGCGCTGGCTTTATAATCACCGCGCCTGCATTTTTAGCCTGTTGCATTACCAAATCTACTTCGGCTTTAGAGGCACGTTATGGCCGATTGAAAGTTCAGTAGGGTTTGGCTTGCCCAGTGCTAAACCAGTATCATGCGCAAGGCTTTTGCGCGGCCAAATCGCCAGTTTTAAGCCTGCTTGCAAATCAAAAAATGCAACTGCGCCATGTTCAAATTCTTTGCCGAATATGCCTTCGGTCGGCAAACCTAGTCCATCACGGTAGAAGCGTAACGAACGCTCTAAATCATCCACGGTAATGGTAATCACTGTAATGCGTGGTTTCATGCTTAATGCCCTTGTTTTGCAGGCTTTTGCTTAAAAATGAAAATGCACAACACAATTAGCGCCAAAAGCGTCGCAGAAGCTGAAAAGCGGCTTAAGGCCAAGCCGCCTTTGGCAATGGGTTTATCTAAGAAATCGCCCACCACAGCGCCAAGCGGCCTGGTTAAAATAAACGCCGCCCAAAATAACACAGTGCGCGAAATGGCTGTAAAGGAGTAGGCTAGCGCGACTGCGGCTAATAGGGCGCCAAATATTACCGCGGCGCCAGTATAGCCAAGGCCAGCGGTGTCGGCAGTCCAGTCGCCCAGCGCAGTCCCTAAAGTTTGCGAAAACATAATAGTGACCCAGTAAAACATTTCAGCTTTTGGTGAGCTCACGCTAGCCACAGAAACTGTACCCAATGTACGGTGCCAAACGAATAGTGAGATCATGAGCAAGCTGAATAACAGCGCTGAGCCGCCCGTATAGCCTATACCCAGTGAACGATCGGCATAGTCAGCCAGCGTGGTACCTACCGTGGTGGTAGCGACTATTGTTACCCAATACAAGATTGGGTGGAATTTTTTAGCGGAAATTTGCGCTAGAACCGCGATGATAAAAATCACCGCAAAAATGGCGGTACCAACCAAATAGCCTAGATTCATCGACATAGAAACCGCATCACCGCCAGTTTCACCCAGCGTGGTTGCGAGAATTTTAATCAGCCAAAATATTAAAGTGACTTGTGGTACTTTACTGAAAATCTCTTTTTGATTCATGATGCCTTTCTCTCCTACGTAATTTTGTGTTTAAAAAGCCAATTTAACATGCCCTGCAAGGCAATACCAGCGCGGTCTGTAGAGGCATGGTCTAAACATTAAAAACAGGTCTGCTTATAGCTTAATGGGTGCTATGTCTTATCTAGCTGGGCAATTTAAATCGCCTTCTTGGCAATTGTTCAATATTTCAAGCTCTTTGTAGCGCTGTTTGGTTTTTTCGGTGAGACAAACATCCAAAATCATGGGGTAAGCCGAGCCGCCTTCAACGCCAGAGGCTTCAAATTTGCAGGATAAATCTTTAAATTTTATCCAAGCTAACTGTATTTCTTTAAACTGCTTCTTCTGTTCGGTATCTAATTTTGCGCTGTAATTTTTGTAGGTTTTGTTTAATTTTTTTGTTTCAAGGTCAAGGTTCGCATACGTACATGCGTTCACATCTACTTGGGCTCGCAGGTTTTGGCAACTTTCTGCCAAAGCGCTATTGGTAACGCCAAGCAGAACAAGAGCCAAGCAGGTAAATAACGCTTTTTTAAACCTCATACATTGCCTTTCAATAACATTTAAATTGGGTATCACCTCTTGCCTTCTTCCAAAGTGACTCCTAACTCACTTTTGGTCGCGGCCTCGTGACTTCGGGGCGCTAGACCGAAGATTCTCCGCGACTGCGGCCTGGATTAAGACCTTGAATGCCTCAGCATCGAGTACCTCTCCTTCCCGGATGTCGATTGCGCGACGCGTGTTCCCATCCAGGCTAGCGTTGAAGAGCTGCCTAGGGTCATCCAAGGCTGCACCTCGGGCAAAGGTTAGCTTGACCACCTGTTTGTAGGCCTCTCCGGTGCAGACTATCCCAGCGCGCGACCATACAGGCATCCCCATTGGATTGGTGGCTTGATCCATTTGCACTCCTCTATGATGTCAGATTCTACCTCGTGGATAAGGCGGTGAACCTCCGCTAGGGTATCGGCGCGCCAGTCACCCAGAGACTGGATCCGTTCGTCGATGAGATGAGTGGTCGCCATCGCGGTCGTGTGCTCCGTTTCCGCACCGGGCTTAGCCTTCGGGTCATTTCTCTTTGGATTTAGTGCCACGGCTCATTTTCCAACTTGTTGTGTGTTAACTGTTAATTTCTATCTACATTGAAATTATTTAACTTTAAGGAATCATCTTCTCCGTTGAATGTAAAGCTTGCACGGTCATAAGGATAATCCCAAGTAGTACATGTCCACTGATCAGGAGGTCTACCACAAACAGCAACCCTAATTTTTTCTGGCTCCCCAAATAGCGTAAGTATCTCATCTGAGCTCATGCCTTGATGTAGCTTCATAATATTTTCTGTTGAAAACTTTGAAGGTAAAGCAGAACAAGAGGAAAGTGATAAAGATATAAAACATAAGGTAGTTAATATGCGCATATTAATTGTTCCTTTATTTATTGACACACAACGCCTGAATTAAGGAGCTGGCTTTAGCCAGTCCCGCTTGATGGGCGGATTAGGTTGCATGATACCTCCTGATTGACGCATTATATTGCATCATATTGGGTGGTGCTTTGTGAATATTAAATTAAAGTATATATTAAAACGGTGTGGTAAATTAACGATAGTTTTTATAGAGAATAGTAATGGCCAATTTAGAGCAATATCGCGTCAATCCAAAGTCTAACTTTTCACTCAAATCATTTAAGTCTACTGATAAATCAGAGCGTTCTGGAACTAAGGAGCAAAATGCCCAAGCGCTTGAAACACTTGGGACAGAAATTAGCGCGTTGCAGGATATTTTATATGCGCAAAGTAAGCATAAAATCTTACTAATTTTGCAAGGCATGGATGCCAGTGGCAAAGATGGCACGGTGCGTCATGTGTTTAGCGAGTGCGATCCGCTGGGTATTCGTTTGGCTAATTTTAGAGGCCCAACAGAAGATGAGTTGGCGCACGATTATTTGTGGCGCGCCCACCAACAAGTGCCGCAAAAAGGCGAAATTGTTGTGTTTAACCGCAGCCATTATGAGGACGTGTTGATTGTAAAAGTGCATGATTGGATTGATGTGGCTGAATGTAAACGCCGTTATGCGCAGATTAATGAGTTTGAGCGCATGCTGACCGAAACGGGCACGGTGATTATTAAGTGTTATTTGCATATTTCAAAAGACGAACAAAAAGAGCGTTTGCAAGATAGGTTGGATGACCCAACAAAAACGTGGAAATTTAACCCAAATGATTTAAAAGAGCGTGCGTTATGGGATAAATATATGCAAGCGTACGAAAATGCCATGAGCGCAACATCTACCAGTTACGCACCTTGGCATGTGGTGCCGGCTGATTCTAAAACCAATCGTAACTTATTGATTTCTAGATTACTTTTGAACGCGTTAAAAAGTTTGAAACTGGCTTACCCACCTGCGCTAGCAGAATATAAAACCATTAAAATCGCTGATTAATTTTTATGAGCCTGCGTTTACGCCTAAATTTACTGATTACCGCTTTGCTGCTGCTGTTTATGCTGGCGGTGGGGTATGTAAATTTTAATGGCACCAAGTCATCGATTCAGGAAGGTGTGGAAGCCGCTACCAGAGTCACAGTGCAGCTATTGGATACGGTCATTGTTAGCTCAAGCCAAAACCTAGATTGGGGCTATACGCATGATGTCATGCACCGCTTTTTAGAGCATCTTGGCCATGTGCGCGGTAACGAAATTTATTTGTACGATATGCGCGGCAATTTGATATTTCGCTCGCCACCCTCTAATTTTCAGACTAAAGAGAATCCTCCAAAATGGTTTTATAAAATGCTTGATCCTCAAGAAAAATCGGTGACGCGTTTCATCCATTTTGGCAAACTGGTGGTAGAGCCCAACCCTGCGGGTGCCATTCGTGAAGCGTGGGGAAAGATACGTTATCTGGTGATGATAGGAGCAGCATTTTTTGTGCTGCTTAATGTGGCCGTATATTGGATGCTTGGCCTCTGGTTAAGACCGCTGCAGCCCATGTTAAAAGCCATCAATAAGATGGAGCAGGGCGATTTAACACCGCGCTTGCCCAGTTTTGATTTGCCAGAGTTTGATCGCATCGGGCATAGTTTAAATCGTATGGCTGAATCATTGGCGGCAGAGCGCCAATTGGAAGAAAATCGCCAATTAACTGCGCTAATACAAAGCCACATTGAGGATGAGCGCAGAAGTTTAGCAAGAGAATTACACGATGAGCTTGGCCAATATGTAACGGCGATTAAAACCTTTGCAGTGGCCATTGCCAATAAAACGCAGAAAAAATCTCCTGATATTGCCAGTAATGCGCAAACTATTGTCGCTGCTGCGAATCATATCTACGATGGCATGCACGATATAATTCGTCAGCTTAGGCCAGGTTCGTTGGATAACTTGGGTTTAAGTGAAACGCTGCAAGACGCAGTGAATATTGTGCAAAAACAAAATCCAAACCTGCATATTCGCTTAAGTTTATCGGGTAAATTAGATGCTTTGGGTGAAAACCTAAACATTAATATTTATCGCATTGTGCAAGAGGCGATAAATAACGCCATTAAACATGCCGAGGCGAAAAATATTGAAATTAGTTTAATCGCGACCAAAACAGGCGCGCTGCAGTTAACCATAAAAGATGATGGACACGGCATGGATATTAACGAGGTGGACCAAACTAACCATTTTGGTTTGCTGGGCATGCGCGAGCGTGTGCAAGGTTTTAAAGGCAGTTTTAATGTAGATTCTGAGTTGGTTGCAAAAGGAATGAACCGTGGAACAACGATTTACATTAATATCCCACAAGTAATCGCGATAGAGGAAAAAGCAGTATGAGCCAAATCAATGTAATGCTGGTAGATGACCACGCAGTTGTGCGCATGGGATTTAAAATGTTACTGGAGTCTGCCTCTGACATTAAAGTGATTGCCGAAGCGGAAAACGGCGAAGTAGCGATTAAAGCCTATATGGAGCACAAACCAAGCGTAGTAGTAATGGATATTACCATGCCAGGCATGGGTGGGTTGGAGGCAATTGAACGCATTTTAGCCAAAGATAGCAATGCTAAAATTTTGGTGCTCTCTGCGCATGAAGATTCGGTACATCCCAAGCGGGTATTGAATGCTGGCGCGATGGGTTACTTAACCAAACGCAGCGCTGCGGAAGAGTTAATTAAAGCGATTCGCATGGTGGCAAGTGGCAAAAAATATATTGAAGCAGGCGTGGCGCAACAAATGGCGATACAACAATTATCGGGAGATCAAAGTCCGGTAGATGTGTTGAGTGAGCGTGAATTTGAAGTGTTTATGTCGCTTGCAAAAGGCAAAACGACGAATGAGATTGCAGAAAGCTTGTTTTTAAGTCCACGCACGGTGGGTACGCATTTGTACAACATTAAGCAAAAACTAAATGCCAATAATTCTGCGGAAATCGCATTAATCGCGATGCGCAGTGGTTTGCTTGAGCCCTAATGTTTGTTTATTATCAAGCGCTTGCTGATTTCTTAACTCGGTAGGTTTATAGCGCGCCACATTTAAATCACCTGACCCGGCAAGCTCGACGACTGCAACTGCACCACTAGGTAATTTACCAAATTCTGGCGGAATTAAAAAAGTAATGATATTTTTGCTGTTTTCGACCACGCCTGTTGCGACGTTCCAGCTTTGCCATTCGCGTTTTTGTGGAAGGTTACTCGCCCCAATTAAGCGTGCATTTTCATAGATTGCATTTTTCTCTTCGCCAATGAGCAGATTAAATAGCTCAACACGCACTAACTGGCTTCCTTGCAATACCGGAACAGGTTTTTCAATTTCTACGGCCTCACTTGGTAGCGGCTCTGTTATTGGCTTAACCTCTTCAAAAGCAGCATTTACAAAAGCGATTGTGTATTTGTCTGGCGGTGCGTTAACAGATTCCTGTTTGCGGTTGCTTGGCCCATCTTCTACATCCATTGCATGCGCTACGGCTTTGTCTGCCACTCGCGTGGCTATCGTGCTGACGATTTGCGAAGCAATGCTACCGCCCAAACAAGCGCTTAGCAGAAAACACGCTGCAATCAATGCAATATATCTAAAAGTTATAATAAGCTTAGTCATTAAAACCAATTCTACGTTCGTAGCGCGGAAAGTACAGATTACTGCTAACTTATTGAAATGTCTAGTGCTTTGTACTGCTAAAAGTACAAGATCACACTATTTTGTGGTTTGTGAAGCGTTGTTTGTGGTATTTGCGCTAATAATGCCGCTGATGATAATTAAGCCAATAGCTAAATATTCAGATAATGAAAGGGATTCTTGCCAAAAAATCACACCAAACACGGTAGCAAATATTACTGTGGTGTAAGCTAGGCTTGCCACAATAAGCGTACTGCCAGTGCGGTAGGCGCGCGTCATGGCAAGTTGTGCAATGGTTGCAGAGGCACCTAAACTCAATAACATTGGTATATCGTGCCAGGTCAAGGTGACAAAGCCTTGTAATCCAAATAATTGGCTCACCAACATCCATGCGCCGCTACCAATGGTGGATACCAAGGTAAAGTAATACACGGTGCGCCAATCGGGTTCGTTTAGCTTACCCAATTGTTTTACATGCACATAGGCTAGCGCTGCGCCTATACCAGAGAGCAAGCCCAGCGAACCTGCAAGCATTTGTTGACTCGAAAAGTGAGGTTTTAACAATAGTACAATGCCGATGAAACCCAGTAAAACCGTACCATACAAGATTTTTTTTGGTTTTTCGTGCAGCATCAATGGCATCAATATCGCCAAAAATAAGGCTGAGGTGTAATTGAGTGTAATAGCGGTTGCTAAAGGCAAATGCGCAATCGCATAAAAAAACAGTGCAAGTGAAGCCAGGCCTATCAAAGCGCGCGACATTTGCTTTACCATCACTGGTGTTTTAAGCGGTAGTTTTTTGGCAAAAATATAAGCGTATATACCGATCAAACCAAAAATTGAGCGATAGAATACGAGTTCTGCGCTGCTAAATTTAGTAGCACCCACTTTTACCAGTGCGCCCATAATAGCAAAGCCTAGCGCGGCGATCAGCATCCACAGACTTTTTAAATTTGGAAGTTTTAAGCTTGATGAAGTAACGTTAGGTGGTTTCAATTTGAGCGCGGCAAAGCCTCAAATATACCAAATCAGTCAAATCAGGTACACTTAAATAATAATTGATTATAAAAAATCAGGGAGAATTAGTTGGATAATATAAATCAAAATACAGCGTCTCAAAAAACAACCCCCATTATTTTTGAAGGCAAGGCTGGCGAATACTTTGGTATTTGGATAGTCAATTTGTTATTAAGCCTAATTACCTTTGGCATTTATTCTGCTTGGGCCAAAGTGCGTCGTAAAAAATACTTTTATAACAGCACCTTAATTGACAATGTAGGGTTTGATTACCACGCCAACCCAAAAGCCATTTTAAAAGGCCGCATTATCGCGTTAATTTTGTTTGCGCTTTATGCCTATGGTAAAAGTAGCAGTCCAATACTGGCGGGCATTGTGCTGCTACTGTTTTTTCTTGCCTTGCCTTGGCTGGTGGTGCGAGGCTCTATTTTTAATTCACGTAATACTAGCCACCGCGGCTTGCGTTTTGATTTTGTGGGGACCGTGCGCCAAGCAGCTCGCGTTTATATGAAGTTGCCAATCTTGACAGGCTTAACGCTAGGCTTGATGGCGCCTTATGCGGCGCATGAGCGCAAACAATTTTTAATGAATAATCATCGTTTTGGTTTAAGCCAATTTAACATGAGCCGTGTGGTTAAACAGTTTTACAAAGTATATCTCATTGTTTTTATTGTGCCTTTTATTGGTATTTTGGCGGCGGTAGCGATTCCAGCCTATCAAAATTATGTCAATAAAGCGAAAGCGGCAGCTGCGCCACACGCTGCGCTTAGCATTCCGAATGTACAAGCGTTTGCACCTATAAATGTGCAAGCCAAGCTCGTGCTGGCAGCTAACATTGAGCCTGTGAATGATGCACCAATGGGTGACGCGCCAGTATCAGCTCCAACGGTTGAGCGTGTTTACTCAGATAGCGCGCCTGCAGAAGTTGCACCTGCGCCTAATGCAGACTCAGCGCCAGCATCCACAGCCGAAACAACTGTAGCACCAAGTGCTAAGGTTCCAGATGCGGCAACCGCTGAACAGATAGACGAAGAGACAGCGGCTGCGCCTCAAGAAATGACGGCGGAAGAAAAAAAAGCGCTAGAAGAGGCAATGCAGCAGCAACAAAAACAAGCCACGGAAGATAAAATGAAACAATGGCTCACCAGCCCTTTGGCATGGTTGGCAGTGCTTGGCGGTATGTTGTTGTATGGATTCGTTATATTTGGATTTTTGGGCTACTTTCAAGCACGTATTGGTAACTTGATTTGGAACAACACGACCTTAGATAAACTGTCATTTAAAAGTAGTTTGCGCGCACGCGATTTCTTTTGGCTGTATTTAAGCAACATGGTGGCTATTGTGTGCACATTCGGTTTGGCCACGCCTTGGGCGCAAATCCGTATGGCGCGCTACCGTGCGAATAAATTGCAAGTTGTCGGCGACGTGGATTTCGATCAGTTTGTAGGTGATAAAAAAGACGAAGTAAAAGCCACGGGTGAAGAAATAGCCGATATGTTTGACGTAGATTTATCTTTTGGCTAGACCTTGAGATAAAAAACATGACATTTCAAGCAAATTATTTCGATGGTTTAAGCTCGCGCGCCAAGCCAGTATTGGTGCGGGTTGCAGAGCATGCCAAAAATATCACATTTGAAGCTGAGGGCGAAAAATTCAGCTTTAATTTAATCGACCTAAACGTGCAAGCCAAGCTGGGAGCGGCTAAGCGCTTGATAGACTTGCCCAATGGCGGCAAACTGGAAGCATTTGATATTAGCGAGTTAGAAGCAGTAATACCCACTAAAGCCAGCGCGTTTTGGCGTGAGTTACATTATTTAGAAAATCATCTTGGCTGGGTTTTAGTAGCATTAGCTGCGACCATATTTGCAGGCTGGCTCTTTTTGCAATTTGGCGTGCCAAAATTGGCAGAATATGTAGCAAAAGCCACGCCGCCAGCGATGGAAGAGAAGCTAGGCGAGCAAGCTTTGCAGGGTTTGGATAGTAGCGTGGGCTATTTCTCACCAAGCAAAGCCGACCCAACTCGCAAGGCCAGCATTACTTCTGCATTAAATAACATGTGCGTGGCCTTAAAAGATTGCCCAAAATATCGGCTAGAATTTAGAGAGGGCGGCGTGATTGGCGCCAATGCTTTTGCATTGCCCGGTGGCATTATTGTGGTGACGGATGAAATCATCACATTATCAAAAAACGATACCGAAATTGTGGCGGTTTTAGCGCATGAAATGGGACATGTCAAAATGCGTCACGCGCTTAGACAAAGCCTGCAAGGTATGTTGTCAGGCTTAATTCTAGCGGCTGTCACGGGCGATGTCAGCTCGATTGGCTCCGGGTTGCCTGCGGTGTTGATGCAAATGCGTTACTCGCGTGAGCACGAAACCGAGGCTGATATGTTTGCGCTAAACGCAATGCAAAAAGCTTGTTTACCACCTAAAGCATTTGCGGATATCTTGCAACGTCTAGAAGCGCAAATGCGTGATGTTAACGAAAAAGGTGGAGATAACAAAAAAGGGTCGAACGACAAAATAGCAGGAAATGCACACACTCAAAATGCAGATGCAATAAGTGAAATGCTGTCATCACACCCTGATACATTGACGCGAATTAAACTGTTTTTAGAGGCCAAACAAAATTGCAATTAAGTAAAGTTTTGCCTGCATAATCTTGCTAAATTGCGGCTTTTACGCTAATCTCACTGCTAATTAAACGAATAAAATTTATTAAGGAGCGATTGCAATGAAAAATCCATTAGAATCAGTGACGGGTACGATTATTTCTGGACTAATATTGACTGTAATATTGGTGGTATTTTTGAATAATTTTTTAGCGCCAGTCGCGGCATAAGGGGATAACATGGAAGCTTTATTACCAGGTTTAGTACGTTGGGCACACATTGTTGCAGGTGTTTGTTGGATTGGTTTGCTTTACTATTTTAATTTGGTGCAAATGGCCGCACTGAAAGACGCAGGCTCAGATGGTACAGCTGCAGGCATTACCAAACACGTGGCTCCACGCGCCTTGTTATGGTTCCGCTGGGCGGCAGTGGCTACTTGGATTTTGGGTGTTGGCTTGTTATGCACACTTGGCGACAAAGGCGGCCCAGTAATTCACAAGGCGTTTACCTTGCAAGCACCCTACGCAGGCATTGGCATTGGCGCATGGTTGGGCACGATTATGCTAATTAATGTGTGGCATTTCATTTGGCCAAATCAGAAAAAGATTTTAGGTATGGTGCCAGCAACAGATGAAGTGAAAGCCAAAGCGCGTCGTGTGGCGATGTTAGCATCACGCACAAACATGATGCTATCACTGCCAATGTTATATTTTATGGCGAACGGGTTTAGTCACCATATCGGTTAATTTTAGTCGCATTTGAAATAACGGCGGCGTTAGTCGCCGTTTTTCTTTTTTGGTTTTGAGTAAAAAAATATATGTCACATTTAATGAATACCTATTCTAGGCAGCCCGTCACTTTCACGCATGGTGAAGGCGTTTGGTTATGGGATAAAGAGGGTAATAAGTACCTTGATGCACTTGCTGGCGTGGCCGTGAATGGGCTCGGCCATGCGCATCCAAAATTGGTGAATGCGATTTCACAACAAGTTGCCAAGATGATTCATGTTTCCAACATTTATGGCATTGCCGAACAGGAAAAACTGGCCGATAAATTAGCTGAAATTTCTGGCATGGATAAAGTATTTTTCTGCAATTCCGGCTGCGAGGCGAACGAAGCCGCAATTAAGCTGGCGCGTCTTTATGGTCACAATAAGGGGATAGAAACGCCAGAAACTATTGTGATGGAACGCGCTTTTCATGGCCGTACCATGGCAACACTTTCAGCAACGGGAAATCGTAAAGCGCAAGCGGGCTTTGAACCTTTAGTTTCGGGCTTTATTCGGGTGCCGTATGACGATTTAGAAGCTGTAAAACAAATTGCTTCGCGCAAAAATAACGTGGTGGCGATTTTGGTCGAGCCTGTGCAAGGTGAGGGCGGCGTGTATATTCCTGCCGATATGGCGGCGTATTTACAAGGTTTGCGCAAGGTATGTGACGATAACGGCTGGCTGATGATGTTGGACGAAGTGCAAAGCGGCATTGGTCGCACCGGCACTTGGTTTGCGTTTCAGCATACTGGCATGACGCCAGACGTGATGACACTTGCAAAAGGCCTGGGCTCAGGCGTGCCGATTGGTGCATGTGTGGCAAAAGGCGCAGCTGCAGATATATTTACACCAGGCAAGCATGGCTCTACGTTTGGTGGCAATCCTCTGGCAACGACGGCAGGTTTAACTACATTGCATGCGATTCAAGATGAAAAACTGCGCGAAAATGCACAGAAAATGGGCGATTTGATTTGTGATGGTTTGCGCAGTGCGCTTAAGGGTGTGGCTGGCGTGATGGTAATACGTAATGCAGGCTTAATGATTGGCATTGAACTGGATAGACCGTGTGCCGACTTGGTGAAAATGGCATTGGAGACTAAATTGTTGATTAACGTCACGGCAGAAAAAGTGGTGCGTTTGTTGCCGCCTTTAGTCATCAACGAAGCTGAAGCGAATGAGTTGGCGGCGCGTTTGTCCGTGTTGATTAAGCAGTTTTTAAGCCAGTAAATTAAAGTTGAGTAATATGGCTACGATTAAACATTTTCTACAGTTTAACGATTTAACGACAGATGAGTTAAATCATATTTTCGCGCGCGCCGCTTGGATCAAAGGCCAGTTTAAGAGCTACAGGCAATACTGGCCGTTGCAAGACAGAACGCTAGTGATGATTTTTGAAAAAGCCAGCACACGTACGCGCTTGTCATTTGAGGCGGGCATGCATCAATTAGGTGGCTCGGCCATATATTTGAATACGCGCGATTCGCAATTAGGACGTGGTGAGCCAGTGGAAGACGCGGCACAAGTGATTTCGCGCATGAGTGATATTGTGATGATTCGTACTTTTGAACAAGAAATTATCGAGCGATTTGCGGCAAACTCACGCGTGCCGGTGATTAATGGCCTGACTAACGAATATCATCCGTGCCAAATTTTGGCGGATATTTTTACATTTATTGAGCATAGAGGCTCAATAAAAGGTAAAACCGTGGCGTGGATTGGCGATAGCAATAACGTGTGCAACACTTGGCTGCAAGCAGCAGAAGTGCTGGATTTCAATGTGCATGTTTCTACGCCGCCAGGTTACGAAGTTGAGCAGGAGCGCGCTAATTTGTACGGGCATGATCACTATGAAGAGTTTGCAGATCCGATGGAAGCCGCGCGGGGTGCTGACTTGGTGACAACTGATGTGTGGACGAGCATGGGTTTTGAGGCGGAAAATGAAGAGCGCATACGCGACTTCGCAGACTGGCAAGTAGACGGCGATATGATGCGCGCAGCCAATAAGGACGCGCTATTTATGCATTGTTTGCCCGCGCATCGCGGAGAAGAGGTTGCGGCAGAAGTGATTGATGGCGCGCAATCTGTGGTGTGGGATGAAGCTGAAAATAGACTGCACGTGCAAAAAGCGTTAATGGAATATTTGTTGTTAGGAAAAGTTAAGTAAATGAAAAGCAAAATTAAAAAAGTCGTTTTAGCTTATTCTGGTGGGTTAGATACCTCCGTGATTTTGAAATGGCTACAATACGAATACCACTGCGAAGTGGTGACCTTTACAGCTGATTTAGGCCAAGGTGAAGAGCTAGAACCTGCGCGGAGCAAAGCTAAAGCGGCTGGCGTGAAGGAAATCTACATTGACGATTTGCGCGAAGAGTTTGTGCGTGATTTCGTGTTCCCGATGTTTCGCGCTAATACTGTGTATGAGGGCGAATATTTATTGGGAACATCGATTGCTCGGCCGTTAATTGCTAAACGACTGATTGAAATTGCCGCAGAAACCAAAGCTGACGCGATTTCGCATGGCGCTACCGGCAAAGGTAACGACCAAGTGCGTTTTGAGTTAGGTGCATATGCGCTCAATCCTAATATTCATATCATTGCGCCATGGCGCGAGTGGGATTTGCTCAGTCGTGAGAAATTAATGAGTTATGCTGAAAAACATGGCATTCCAGTCGAGATGAAGCACAAGCAAGGCGGCAGTCCATATAGCATGGACGCCAATTTGCTACATATTTCATACGAAGGTCGACACCTTGAAAACCCAGCGACTGAGGCAGAAGATAGCATGTGGCGTTGGACAGTTTCGCCTGAAGCCGCGCCAGATGCAGCCGAATATTTAGATATTGAATACGTTAACGGCGACCCTGTGAGTCTGAATGGTGAGGCCATGAAGCCGCATGAGTTATTAGCGCACTTGAATAAAGTCGGCGGTAAGCATGGTATTGGCCGTTTAGATTTGGTCGAGAACCGTTATGTGGGTATGAAGTCGCGTGGCTGCTATGAAACGCCAGGCGGCACCATTATGCTCAAAGCACATAGAGCCATTGAAAGCCTGACTTTGGATAGAGAAGTTGCGCATTTAAAAGACGATTTGATGCCACGCTACGCCAGCATGATTTACAACGGCTATTGGTGGAGCCCTGAGCGGTTGGCGCTGCAGACGCTTATTGACCATACGCAAAAATCGGTCAATGGTTGGGTGCGGCTGAAACTTTACAAAGGTAACGTGATTGTGGCGGGGCGCGATAGTAAAACGGATTCATTGTTCGATTCGTCTATCGCGACTTTTGAAGACGATGCAGGCGCATACGACCAAAAAGACGCGGGCGGATTTATCAAGTTAAATGCGCTGCGGATGCGTATTGCAGCAAACTTGAAGAATAGAAAGAAATAAACAGCGTGAATCACGTTGTCGCATACGATTCCACTTTGCGCGATGGTGCGCAGGCGCAAGGCGTGTCGTTCACGGTTGAGGATAAACTCAAAATCGTGCAGCGTTTGGACGAGTTGGGAATTGGCTACATCGAAGCGGGCAATCCTGGCTCTAATCCGAAAGACTTAGAGTTTTTCGAGAAAGTCAGCGCGCTCAACTTAAGGCACGCGAAAATTATCGCCTTCGGCAGTACGCGTAAAGTCGGCATAAACGCTGCAGAAGACAGAAATTTGCAGTCGCTATTGAGTACCAATACCACAGCGGTGGCGATTTTCGGCAAAAGTTGGGATTACCAAGTCACCGATATTTTGCGCACGACTTTGGAAGAAAACTTGAACATGATTGCCGACACCGTGGCTTATTTGGCGAGCCAAGGCAAGGAAGTGGTGTTTGACGCAGAGCATTTTTTCGATGGTTATAAAGCCAATCCAGACTATGCCATGCAAACGTTGCAAGCGGCTGCGGATGCGGGCGCCAGCGTACTGTGTTTGTGTGATACCAACGGTGGGACGTTTCCCAATGAGGTGTCGGAAATCACCAAAAAAGTGGTTTCGCGCTTTAACGTGCAAGTGGGCATCCATTGCCACAACGATTGCGAAATGGCAGTGGCCAACTCCATCGCGGCTGTGCAGGCGGGTGCGGTACAGGTGCAGGGCACGATAAACGGCATTGGCGAGCGCTGTGGCAACGCCAATTTGTGTTCGATTATTCCGAATTTGCAGTTGAAATTGGGCTTTAGCTGCATTCCGCCAGAAAACATGGCAGAGCTGACTTCTGCGGCGCGTTTTGTCAGCGAAATTGCCAACATGACGTTTAACGACAAGGCGCCGTATGTGGGTAATGACGCCTTTTCACATAAGGGTGGCATGCATATTGATGCGGTGAGTAAGAACCCGATTTCGTACGAGCACATTAACCCGGAGCAGATTGGCAACCTGCGGCATATTTTGGTGTCTGAAGTAGCAGGGCGTAGCGCCTTGCTTGCAAAGATTAATGCGGTTGATCCAGCATTGAATAAGGATTCTCCGGAAACCAAACGTATTTTAGAGCACCTCAAATCTTTGGAGCATGAAGGCTACCAGTTTGAAAGCGCGGAGAGCTCGTTTGAGTTACTGGTGATGCGTTTGCTGGGTAAGCATAAGCCATTGTTTACTTTAAAAGAATACAAAGTAAGTACGCACGCCCCTTCTGCAGATGGTGTGAATTCTTCTGCAACGATTAAAATTGCGGTGGGTAACGAGGAAGAAAGCACTACAGGCGTGGGCGACGGGCCTGTGAATGCGCTGGATAAGGCCGTGCGCAAGGCGCTAGAGCGCTTTTATCCAGCGATTAAAGAGGTCAAGTTGATCGATTACAAAGTGCGTGTGCTGGATTCTGATAAAGCAACGGCGGCGAAAGTGCGCGTATTAATTGAATCTGCAGACCAACAAGCCTCTTGGACCACCGTGGGTGTCTCGACCGATATTATTGACGCCTCTTGGCGCGCCATGCTGGATGCGATTGAATACAAATTGATGCAAGATTCGCAAATTTAGGTGCGCAAGTTTAAAGATTTTTGAAGGAGCAATACCATGGCAGGAAAAACGTTATACGATAAATTGTGGGAGTCGCACCTTGTGCATGAGGATGCTGATGGCACTTGCCTCATTTATATTGACCGTCATTTGGTACACGAAGTGACCAGCCCGCAAGCATTCGAAGGCTTGCGTTTGGCGGGTCGCAAGGCCTGGCGCAATAATAGTATTGTAGCCAACCCTGACCACAACACGCCAACTAAAGATTGGGACAAGGGTATCGAAGACCCAATTTCGCGTTTACAAGTGGAAACGCTGGACAACAACATTAAGGAATTCGGTGCATTGGTGTATTTTCCGTTCAAAAATGTGAATCAAGGCATTATTCACGTGATTGGCCCAGAGCAAGGTACGACTTTGCCCGGAATGACTGTGGTGTGCGGCGATTCGCACACCAGCACACATGGTGCTTTCGGCGCATTGGCGCACGGCATTGGCACTTCCGAAGTGGAGCACGTACTCGCCACACAAACCTTAATTGCTAAAAAATCTAAACGCATGTTGGTGAAAGTGGACGGCAAACTCGGCAAAGGCGTGACCGCGAAAGACGTGGCGCTGGCCGTGATTGGCAAAATCGGCACTGCGGGCGGCAATGGCTATGCGATTGAGTTTGGTGGCGAAGTGATTCGCGCGCTTTCGATGGAAGGCCGCATGACAATTTGCAATATGGCGATTGAAGCGGGGGCACGCGCCGGCATTATCGCGCCTGATGAAAAAACCGTGGCTTACCTAAGCGGTCGCAAGTACGCGCCAAAAGGTGCGGATTGGGATAAGGCGATTGCTTGCTGGAGCACCTTGCATACCGAGCCTGACGCAGTGTTTGACGCGGTGGTGGAGTTGCGCGGTGCTGAGATTGAGCCGCAAGTGACTTGGGGCACATCACCCGAACAAGTATTGCCGATTGGCGGACGCGTGCCTGATCCATTGCAGGAAAAAGATGCAACTAAACGCACCAGTATAGAAAATGCCTTAAAATACATGGGCTTAACTGCAAATACTCCAATTGAAGAAATTAAGCTCGATAAGATATTTATTGGCTCTTGCACCAATTCGCGTATTGAAGACTTGCGCGCCGCAGCCGTTGTGGCGAAAGGCAAAAAAGTCGCCAGCAGTATTGCCTTAGCCATGGTGGTGCCAGGCTCTGGCATCGTCAAGCGTCAAGCGGAAGAAGAAGGTTTGGACAAGATTTTTCTCGACGCAGGTTTTGAGTGGCGTGAGCCAGGTTGCAGCATGTGTTTGGCGATGAACGCAGATAGATTAAGCCCGGGCGAACGCTGCGCTTCGACATCCAACCGCAATTTTGAAGGCCGCCAAGGCCAAGGCGGGCGCACGCATTTGGTCAGCCCCGCCATGGCGGTTGCAGCGGCGATTGCAGGCCATTTTGTTGATGTGCGCACGATTTAAGAGAGAGACTTTAGGATTAAAACCATATGAAAGCATTTACCCAATTAAACGGCTTAGCTTGCCCGATTGATCGCGCTAATATTGATACTGACGCGATTATTCCAAAACAATTTTTGAAGTCAATCAAGCGTTCTGGCTTCGGCCCGTATTTGTTTGATGAATGGCGTTATACCAACCATGGCGAGCCTGGCATGGATTGCAGCACGCGCCCGCTGAATAAGGACTTTGTGCTGAATCAGCCGCGCTATAAAGGTGCGCAAATTATGCTGGCGCGTGAAAACTTTGGCTGCGGTTCTAGCCGCGAACATGCGCCATGGGCGATTGAAGATTTCGGCTTTCGCGTGATTATTGCTGCCAGTTTTGCCGATATTTTCTTCAATAATTGCTATAAAAATGGCATGTTGCCGATTGTTGCAAGTCACGCCATTGTTGACCAATTATTTAAAGAATGCCAAGCCAATGTTGGCTATCGCTTGAATATTGATTTGGTATCGCAAACCGTGACGCTGCCATCTGGCGAATCTTTTGGCTTTGAAATCAATGCGACATCCAAACATAACTTGCTTAATGGTTTGGACGAGATTGGTTTAACGTTGATACACGCGGATAAAATTAAAGCATTTGAGGCTAAACACAAACAAAGCCAGCCTTGGTTATTTACTTAAATAAAAGGAAGTTTGAATGAAAATCGCAGTTTTGCCGGGCGACGGCATTGGCCCAGAAATCATCGCGCAAGCCTTGCGCGTGCTAGAGGTTTTGAGAAAAGAAGGTATGCCTTTTGAGTTCACAGAAGCGCCATTGGGCGGCCAAGCGTATGACCAATATGGGCATCCATACCCAGAATTTACGCAAAAAATCTGCCGTGATGCCGATGCGGTATTGCTTGGTGCTGTTGGTGGTCCGCAATATGATAATTTAGATCGCCCATTGCGCCCAGAGCGCGGCTTGTTGGGTATTCGTAAAGATTTAGGTTTATTTGCAAACCTGCGCCCAGCGGTATTATTCCCTGAACTAGCGAATGCTTCGACCTTGAAGCCAGAAGTGGTGACGGGTTTGGACATTATGATTGTGCGCGAGCTGACGGGTGATATTTATTTCGGTCAGCCGCGCGGTATGCGCGTCAATGAAGATGGCGAGCGAGAAGGTTTTAACACCATGGTGTACAAGGAATCTGAAGTGCGCCGCATTGCCCATGTTGCATTTGATATCGCCTTGAAGCGCCGAAAAAATGGTCAAAAGGGTAAATTGTGCTCTGTGGATAAAGCCAATGTGCTGGAAACAACAGAGTTTTGGAAAGAAATTGTGATTGACGTCGCCAAAGAATATCCAGAAGTTGAGTTGACGCACATGTATGTGGACAACGCTGCCATGCAGCTTATTCGCAACCCGAAACAGTTTAACGTGATGGTGACTGGCAACATTTTCGGCGATATTTTGTCCGATGAAGCATCTATGCTCACTGGCTCTATTGGCATGTTGGCTTCTGCTTCGTTGAACGAGACTAAAAAAGGCTTGTACGAACCTTCGCACGGCTCAGCGCCTGATATCGCTGGTAAGAATCTAGCAAATCCAATCGCGACGATTCTTTCTACAGCGATGATGTTGCGTTACACGTTTGATAACGAGGCTGCCGCAGTACGCATCGAAAATGCTGTTAAAAAAGTGTTGGCGGCAGATTACCGTACGGGCGACATTTTTGAAGAAGGTATGAAAAAGGTAAGTTGCTCTGAAATGGGTGACCAAATCGTCGCAGCAATGTAATAATATAGAAAAACATGAGGATATAAAATGGCACAATTTGACAATGTAAGTGTAAAAAAGAAAGCCAACGTTTACTTTGACGGTAAATGTGTGAGCCATACCGTGATGTTACCGAACGGAACACGTAGCACCATCGGCGTGATTTTCCCGAGCAGTTTGACGTTTAACACCGTCGCGCCAGAGCTGATGGAAATCAATTTGGGCAGCTGCAAAGTGCGCTTAAAAGGCGAAGAATACTGGAAAGCTTATGGCGCGGGTGAGAAATTTACTGTGCCGGGCAATTCGAGTTTTGATATTGAAGTATCAGAAATGTTAGACTACGTTTGTCATTTCGAATAGCTCTTTCGTTATAAATTGTGCGATAACTGTGTTGTCATCACTCGTCGTACTAGTTGTACTTGCTTCGTTCTGACGTCTTGTTCTCGCCCAATTTATTAACGAAATAGTCGTAGATGTGTTTGAATAATAGTTGCCTTGAAAGCCGTATAGATGTTGGCTTGCAGAGCATGCCTTTTTGATTTAATTTTTAGGATTTGATATGCCTTCATTTGATATTTCTTCAGAAGTCGATATGGTCGCGCTGAAAAACGCGATTGATACGGCTGGCAAGCAGATCATCAATCGCTATGACTTTAAAGGCACTTCGGCCAAGGTGGAGCTTAACGAAAAAGATAATTTAATTACTTTGTTTGGCGACAATGATTTTCAGCTCGACCAAATTAAAGATATTTTGCTGCCGGGCATGGAGAAAAAAGAACCTGATTCAACGAAACGGCTTGAGCATAAGGACGTGCAAAAAGTCGGTGGTAATAAAGTGAAGCAAGAGCTGAAAATCCGCGCCGGTATTGATGCGGAGCTGGCTAAGCGCATTGCTAAATTGATTAAAGATTCTGGTATGAAAGTGCAAGCGAGCATTCAAGGCGATGAAGTGCGCGTTAATGGTGCCAAGCGCGATATGCTGCAAGATGCGATTGCGTTTGTGAAAAAAAATGTGACGGATTTTCCGCTGAAATTTGGCAATTTCCGTGATTAAGCAAGTAACAAAAAGGGATTTGAAAAATGAATAAATTGATGTTGATAATAGTGACTGCATTTGTGCTGGTGGCTTGCAACACGGTGCACGGTGTTGGCCAGGATGTAGAAAAAGCTGGCGAGGCGATTAAAAAATCGACGCAATAATGATTGAGTTTGGAAGCGAGAAATGATGAAAAGGGTTGGATTTATTGGTTGGCGTGGCATGGTGGGTTCTGTGCTCATGCAGCGCATGATGGAAGAAAATGATTTTGGCGAAATTAAGCCACAATTTTTCACGACTTCGCAAACTGGTGGCGCTGCGCCAAAAGTGAGCAAAGAATCACCTGCTCTGAAAGATGCCAACGACATCGTTGAATTGCAAAAAATGGACATTATTGTCACCTGCCAAGGCGGCGATTACACCAGCGCGGTTTTCCCGCAATTGAGAAAATCAGGCTGGCAAGGCCATTGGATAGACGCGGCTTCGACTTTAAGAATGGAAAAAGACGCGGTGATTATTCTCGACCCAGTGAATATGCATGTGATTCAAGATGCGATGCACAAAGGTGGCAAAATTTGGGTGGGTGGAAACTGTACTGTTTCATTGATGCTAATGGCGCTGAACGGCTTATTTAAAGCGGATTTGGTTGAATGGGTCACCTCTATGACTTACCAGGCGGCTTCGGGTGCGGGTGCGCAGAATATGCGTGAGTTGCTGAATCAAATGGGCGAAGCGCATCGTGTGGCGAGTGAGTTTTTAAAAGACCCCGCTTCGGCGATTTTGGATATCGACCGCGAAGTGGCCGGTACTTTGCGAGACGCTTCATTCCCAACTGCAAATTTCGGTGTGCCACTGGCGGGTAGTCTGATTCCGTGGATCGATAGCGATTTAGGCAATGGGCAGAGCAAAGAAGAGTGGAAAGGCGGCGCGGAGACCAATAAAATCTTAGGCCGCGAGGCAAATCCAATTCCAATCGATGGCCTATGCGTAAGGATTGGCGCGATGCGTTGCCATAGTCAAGCGATGACAATCAAGCTCAAAAAAGATGTGCCTCTAGATGAAATCAGCCAAATGTTGGCTGAGGCGAACGAGTGGGCGAAAGTAATACCCAACGAACGGCAAGCGAGTATGCGCGAACTCACTCCAGCAGCGGTGACAGGTAAACTAATGACCCCAGTTGGGCGTTTGCGCAAACTGAATATGGGCAACGATTATTTGTCGGCATTTACCGTAGGTGACCAGTTATTATGGGGCGCTGCTGAGCCATTGCGTCGCATGTTACGCATACTGATTGCACATTAAAATACCTAAGTTTCGCAGTAAACGTTGAAAAAAACCAACACTATTCACTTACAATCACATAGCTACCGAACATAATGTGCATTATGAGCTTGCAACTCTAACTGATTGATGTTATTTTTGTTATTGCAATATTTTAGTATATTAAGGGTGGGATAGTGCATAACTCAAAATTAAAGCGAATAACCGTTGCCTTATGCATGGCCTTAGTGCCAATTTCGGTGTTTGCCGCGGGTCTGGGCAAGCTAAATGTGATGTCAGGCTTGGGTGAGCCACTTAAAGCAGACATAGAACTCATTTCAATTACCCCTGAAGAGTTGAATAGCATTTCAGCAGCGATAGCGTCTGAAGAAGCATACGCAACACAAGGCATAGAAAAACCAGCCTCTCACAGCACCATTAAAGTTGATATTGGTAAAAACGCCGCTGGTGCGCCTATATTAAAACTTAAATCGGCGCAGCCGATTAGTGAGCCATTTTTAGATATGCTCATTCAGGTAGATTGGGCCTCTGGCCGCTTATTGCGCGAATATACCGTATTGCTAGACCCGCCTGGCTACGCAGGAGAGGCTGATTCCAACTCAAGTGCAAGTACAACTCAAGCACCTACAGTGAATGCAGCTTCAACTCATAGCAACCCTAACTCAAACAATTTAACTGAAACTGGGGCGATGCCGAGCAATCAAATCGCTGGTGAGCCAGCTACTAGTTTGCCTACAAGATCAAAAAAAATAGGTAAACATGTAAAAAAGCCCGTGCCAACAGATGAGACGGTGGTTGCAAGTGATGCTGCTGGTCAAGACTATGTGACACACAAAGGTGACACTTTAGGCAAAATTGCGCGCGAAATGAAGCCTGAAGGCGTAAGCCTTGAGCAGATGTTGGTTGGTTTGTATCAAACCAATCCAAATGCGTTTCAAGGCAACAACATGAATCGTCTTAAGGTGGGACAGATTGTTCGCCAACCTTCAGAAGAAACTTTAAATGCAATTTCGCGCAGTGACGCCAACAAAGAGATTAAAGTACAAACGACTAACTGGAATGCCTACCGCAATAAATTAGCAGGTATGGTGGCTGATTCCGCTCCAAATGATACAGAAGCCAGCACTCAATCAGCAGGCGGTAAGATCAAAAGCGCTGAAGATAAATCTGCACCAGCAGCGACTGGACCAAAAGACGTTGTCAAGCTTTCTGCTGGCGAAGCGGCCGCGACAAAAGCGGGCACGGCAAATGTAAAATCGTTACAAGATAAAATTACTGCTTTACAAGAAGAGGCGACTGCGCGCGAAAAAAGCGTAAAAGAGGCGCAAGATAGAACAGCCTCGTTAGAAAAACAAATTGCCGACATGCAAAAATTGTTAGCATTGAAAAATGGCGCAATGGCCGATTTGCAGAAACAAGCAGAAGCCCAAACAGCGACCAAGCCAGTACCGGTAGAGGCTGAAAAACCTCCAGTAGTTGCTACAGCGCCAGTTGAATCAGTCAAGCCAGCAGAAGCTGAAAAGCCAGTTGAAGCGGTAAAGCCAGTTGAAGCGGTAAAGCCAGTTGAAGCGGTAAAGCCAGTTGAAGCGGTAAAGCCGGCTGAAGCGGTAAAGCCGGCTGAGACCACAAAGCCTATAGAAACAGCAAAACCAGTAGTTAATCCCGCGCCTGCGCAAGTGCCTGAGCCAAGTTTCATCAGCGGTTTGTTAGATGGTATGGATATAGGTATTCTTGCGCCTGCTGGGGGTCTGCTGGCTCTATTGGGCGGCGGTTGGATGTATTTACGTAAAAAACGTGAACGTAGCTTGGCTGATTTTGAGCAAGGCATCATGACTTCTGGCGGCCTAAAAGCTAACACCGTTTTCGGCAACACTGGCAGCGCTAGCGTTGACACTGGTGATACTTCATTCTTGACCGATTTCTCGCAAAGTGCAAATGGTGGCATGATCGACACAAATGATGTTGATCCTATTGCTGAGGCTGAAGTTTACATGGCCTACGGACGTGACGCGCAAGCGGAAGAAATTTTAAAAGACGCAATTTCAAAAGAACCAAAACGACACGAACTGCATCTAAAATTGTTAGAAATGTATGCGGCCAGCAAAAATGTTTCTGCTTTTGAAACCATTGCGGGTGAGCTCTACACGACATTAGGGGCGGAAGACCCAACTTGGGCAAAAGTGGCAGAAATTGGTATTAAGTTAGAGCCGAATAACCCGCTATACCAAGCGAATAGCACACCCACGGGATCGACCGATAAGTTTGTCGATACTGAAGAGAGATTAGATGCAGCGGATTTCACTAACTCACCATTAGCGGCGGAAAAAGATTTAGATTTTTCATTTGATAATGATGCTTTGACACAAGACTTTGCTTCAACTGGAGTGGCGCCAGAGAGTAAAATTACTAAGCCTGATTTTGGAGTAGCAGAACCGTTTGCTCATACTGGTGTTGCTGATAACATGGCAAGCGAAAATGTAAAGGCAAGCGACAGTAGCACAATGGATTTTGATATGGGCGATTTAGGCGCTTTTGAAACAGCTACATCTTCAGAAGAGCCAATTAAAGTAGCAAGCGAAGAGTTCGGTCACACCATGCCAGGTTTAGATATACCAACGTTTGCAGCCCCAAATTTCATGCCGGAAGCTGGACCAGAGTTAGGAAAGACAACGAGCGAGCAAATTGATGAATTTTCAACGACGAGTGATGTAGAGACGGAAACATTTGAATTTCCACAAGCAGAGGCCGCTGAAGCTGTGCTTGATATTGGCAGCAAGCAAACTCAAGTTACGGAAGCAGAAGTTGGTAATGAAGGTGACTTTAGTTTTAATGTGAACACAATACAACCAGACGCAGCGAGTTATAAAGATGCCGATTTTACCGACGCAAACACTTACGATTTATCAACGATTAGCCTAGATTTAAATGATGGCGCTGAAACTGGTGCTACCACAGTGAGTCATGACGATTTGGCAAATGAAAAAACAATTGAATCAGAGCATGAGTCAGCACAAGTTGTAGGTGAGCCAATTGAAGTGGAAACTAAGCTGGAATTAGTCGTGGCCTATATTGAGATGGATGACAAGGAAGGCGCAAAAGAGCTACTGGACGAAGTGATAAAAGAGGGTGGCAAGAAGCAGCGTAAGCGTGCGGAAGAGCTCTTGGCAAAATTGGCCTAGTTGCAAAAAATCATAAAAAACCGAGTTTTAGGCTCGGTTTTTTTATGCTTAATTTTTTATTTATTGGCAATAATTTCTATTCAATAAGCACTAAAATGTCGCTATGTTCAGAATAAATATCATCACACAATTGCTCAGCTTCTTTATGCTTGCAGTAATTGTTAATCAATTGAATTTAAAAACTTTATTCATCATATTGTGCATTTTTATAGCCATTATTATATTCACTAAAACGCGCCAGTTTTTACGCGCCATTAAGCGCTTTAAGTGGTTTTTTTTGGTGATGGTGGTAATTTTTGCCTTTAATACACCGGGCGAGCATTTGGTAGATTGGCCATTTGCAATCAGCCCGACTTATGAAGGCATGATTGCGGGCATTACACAAATGCTAAGAATTATTGCCATGCTTGCCACCCTGTCTATAATTTTAGCTGTCAATACTAGGCAGCAGTTGATTTCTGGCTTTTATTTCATTTTTTCACCCCTGAAATATATGGGTTTAGAAGTAGAGCGCTTTGCAGCGAGGCTTTGGCTAACCTTGCATTATGTAGAGTTGCAGCGTGACAATAGAGCGAGCCAAGTATTTTTTAACCGACTAAAAGACATGACCAATTTAAAGTCCGGCCAAACGAATGATGATGTTTCCATTGTTTTTAAAGTGCCGAAATTTAATTTAATGGATTTTGTAGTGATTACATCACTGCTGATTTTTTTATTTGAAACGATATTCAAAGGCGTTTTGTAAATGCGCATTGCTTTGGGTGTGGAATACAATGGCGCACCTTATTGTGGCTGGCAGAGCCAAACTGACGCCTGCGGTGTACAAGATTTTGTAGAAGATGCCATTGCAAAAATTGCGAAACATCCAATACGCATACATGCTGCAGGCCGCACTGATACTGGGGTTCACGCCATGATGCAAGTGGTGCATTTTGATACGGTAATCATTCGTCCAGACACAGCTTGGGTACGCGGTGTGAATGCATTTTTACCAGCTACTATCCGCGTGCAATGGGCGAAAGAGGTAGAAGAAGAATTTCATGCGCGTTTTTCTGCCATGCAGCGCAGTTATCAATATGTATTGCTGAATCATCCTACAGCTCCCGCCATAAATGCGCTACAGGCAGGTTGGTATCATTTACCGCTGAATGTTTCAGACATGCAGGAAGCGATAAGCTATTTACAGGGAAAACACGATTTTAGCGCCTTTCGCGCTAGTGAGTGTCAAGCAAAATCGCCAGTAAAAAATCTGCAAATAGCGTCAATTCAAACACATGGTGATTTTTTAATTTTTAATTTTACTGCGAATGCTTTTTTGCAGCACCAAGTAAGAAACATGGTAGGTGCTTTAGTCTATGTCGGCAATGGAAAGTACCCGCCTGAGTTCATCAAAAACTTACTCGAACAAAAAGATAGGACTTTATCGCCACCAACATTTTCTCCCAATGGTCTATATTTAACTGGGGTTCAATATGATGCAAAATGGGAATTACCGAATACTCAACGCACGTTAACGCTTATTTAACTGACACATTGACACGATTCAGTTACGCTTACGTTTTATGGAAAAAATATGCGAACTAGAGTAAAAATTTGCGGCATTACGCGTATTGAAGATGCGCTAACTGCTGTCAACGCGGGTGCAGATGCAATTGGCTTGGTGTTTTATGCCGCTAGCCCGCGTTGTGTAACGATTGAGCAAGCGCAAAAAATTGTGGCTGTAATTCCGCCATTTGTAAGTGTGGTTGGCTTGTTTGTGAATGCGTCAAAAGCAGAAATTGAAAGAGTGTTATCAAAAGTACGGTTAGATATTTTGCAGTTTCATGGTGATGAGTCTCAGAATGATTGCGAGCAAATAAAGTTGCCGTATTACAAGGCAATCCGCGTTAAAGCGGACACAAATTTGATACAATGTGCAGTTGAGTTTAATAGCGCAAAAGCCTTGTTGTTAGACGCTCATAGTGAATCTGCATTTGGCGGTACTGGGCAAACATTTGATTGGAATTTGATTCCCAAAAGCCTCACAAAACCAGTGATACTGGCGGGCGGACTCACGGCTGAAAATGTAGGTTCGGCAATCAAGCTAGTACAGCCATATGCGGTAGATGTTAGTGGTGGCGTAGAACAAAGCAAAGGCGTAAAAGATGCTGCAAAGATAGCCGCTTTTATGCGAGCAGTAGAAAAATCTAGGAGTTAGACATGCAAGACCCTAATAATCAAACCAATGACAAAAAAGTATATAACATGCCAGATGAACGCGGTCATTTTGGCCAGTTTGGCGGTATTTTTGTTGCAGAGACCTTGGTTGAGGCGCTAGAAGAATTGCGCGTGATGTACGAGAAATATCGTCATGACCCAGTATTTTTGGCTGAATTTGCCTATGATTTAAAACACTTTGTTGGTCGCCCCAGTCCGATTTATCACGCGGAGCGTTGGTCTCGCAAAGTCGGTGGCGCGCAGATATACTTAAAACGCGAAGATTTAAATCACACGGGCGCACATAAAGTAAATAACACCATTGGCCAAGCGCTATTGGCTAAACGTATGGGCAAACCGCGCGTGATTGCCGAAACCGGCGCAGGACAGCATGGCGTGGCAACGGCGACGATTGCCGCACGCTTAGGCTTGGAATGCGTGGTGTATATGGGCAGCGAGGATGTAAAACGCCAAGCGCCTAACGTGTTTAGAATGAAATTGTTGGGGGCAACCGTGGTGCCAGTAGAAAGTGGCTCCAAAACGCTTAAAGACGCGCTTAACGAGGCGATGCGGGATTGGGTGACTAATATTGAAAACACTTTTTATATTATTGGCACAGTCGCTGGTCCGCATCCTTACCCAATGATGGTGCGGGATTTTCAATCAGTGATCGGCATCGAGGCCAAAGTGCAAATGGTGGAAATGGTGGGGCGTCAGCCAGATGCTATCGTAGCTTGTGTCGGTGGCGGCTCAAATGCCATGGGCATTTTTTATCCATACATTGATGTGCCAAATGTACGCTTGATAGGTGTAGAGGCAGCAGGCCATGGCATGGAAACGGGCATGCATGCCGCGCCATTGACCGCAAACAGCCCTATCGGCGTGCTGCATGGCAATCGTACCTACTTAATGCAAGATGCAGATGGCAATATCATTGAAACGCATTCGATTTCTGCTGGGTTAGATTACCCAGGCGTAGGCCCAGAACACGCATGGTTGAAGGACATTAAACGCGCTGAGTATGTCGCAATTACTGATGATGAGGCTATGACAGCGTTTCATAGTTTATGTCGTACCGAAGGTATTATCCCCGCGCTCGAATCTAGTCATGCCTTGGCTTACGCAGAGAAAATGGCTAAAACCATGCGCAATGATGAAATCATTCTGGTTAATCTTTCAGGCCGTGGCGACAAAGACATCAACACGGTAGCAAAGTTAGCTAATATAACTCTATAAAAACAAATCTATGTCACGTATTCAAACTGTATTTTCTTCCCTCAAAGCCAACAACAGAAAGGCCTTGATCCCCTATATTACCGCTGGCGATCCGCATCCAAAGCATACGGTCAATTTATTGCATACTTTAGTAGCAAGCGGCGCGGATATAATTGAACTGGGCATTCCATTTTCTGACCCAATGGCAGATGGGCCAGTGATTCAGCGTGCCAGCGAACGTGCGCTTAAACATAAAGTTGGCTTGAGTAAAGTATTGGAAATGGTGAGTGAGTTTCGTCAAAAAGATATAAAAACCCCAATTGTATTAATGGGTTACGCTAATCCAATAGAGGCGATGGGTCGGCAGAAATTCACCCAAGCTGCAAAAGCTGCAGGTGTGGATGGCGTATTGACAGTGGATTATCCGCCTGAAGAATGTAAAGATTTTATTGCTGACTTGCAAGCCAACGGCATGGATAGTATTTTCCTGTTATCCCCCACATCAGATGCTGCACGGGTTAATTTAATTGTGAATCAAGCCAGCGGCTTTTTGTATTATGTGTCGCTCAAAGGTGTGACTGGCGCGGCGAATATGGACGTGCAAGAAGTGAAAACGCGTGTGGCTGAAATCCGTAGCAAAACTAATTTGCCCATTGGCGTGGGTTTTGGCGTAAAAGATGCTGCTACCGCTAAAAAAGTGGCCACATTTGCCGATGCTGTTGTGGTCGGCAGTCGCATGGTGACGACGATTGAAGAATCAAACGAAGACAATTTAATCGCTAATATCAGTGCGCTAATGCATGAATTGCGTGCAGCAATAGATGGTAAATGATAGTTTTTAAGGATTAAATATGAGCTGGTTAGATAAAATTCCACAGAAAATTAAGCGTGTTGTGGGTTCAGCACAGAGAAAAAGCCTGCCAGAAGGTCTGTGGAGCAAGTGTGAATCGTGCATGACGGTGCTTTATAGAACCGATTTAGAGGCTAACGCGGAAGTCTGTCCCAAATGCGGCCATCACAACCGTATTGGCGCACGTGATCGCTTAAACCAATTACTTGATCCAGAAGATAAGCGCGTAGAAATTGGTGCCAATATTGAGCCGATTGATCCACTGAAATTTAAAGATAGTAAAAGCTATGTTGAACGCATGAAAGCCGCACAGAAAGAAGGCGGTGAGAAAGATGCGCTCGTTGTCATGCAAGGTAAAATTCATGGTTTGGCCGTAGTGGTTGCAGCGTTTGAATTCAAATTTATGGGCGGGTCGATGGGCTCTGTAGTCGGTGAGCGCTTTGTACGCGGCATTAACGCTGCAATCAAGAACAAAACACCGTTTATCTGCATTTCGGCAAGTGGCGGGGCGCGCATGCAAGAAGGCTTGTTGTCATTGATGCAAATGGCTAAAACCAGCGCCGCATTGACCAAGCTATCACAAGCAGGCTTGCCTTATATTTCCATATTAACCGACCCCACCATGGGCGGAGTTTCAGCCAGTTTTGCCATGCTGGGCGATATTATTATTGCTGAACCCAATGCACTCATTGGCTTTGCAGGGCCGCGCGTGATTGAGCAAACCGTGCGCGAAACTTTGCCAGAAGGCTTTCAACGTGCGGAGTTTTTGGTAGAACATGGCGCGGTGGATTTGATAGTCGATCGTCGCGAAATGCGTCAAAAATTAGCTAATCTATTATCCAGTTTAATGCGAGTAGCCAAAGTAGCATAATTTGGAAGCCGTTTAATTTAAGCTTAATGTGACAGCCACTCAAACCATACCCATAAATGCAGCAGAGTGGTTGTCTTACATTGAAGCTTTGCACCCTAAATCCATCGCTATGGGTTTGGATAGAGTTAAAACTGTTGCAAATAAACTGCAATTAACCCCCCCATTCCCGATTATTACCGTCGCTGGCACCAACGGCAAAGGCTCTGTTTGCGCGATGCTCAGCCAAATATATGTGCAAAGTGGATATCGCATCGGTTGTTACACTTCGCCGCACTTAAATCGTTATAACGAGCGTGTTTGCGTAAATTTGGAAGCCATATCGGATGCAGATTTATGCACTGCGTTTGAAGCGGTTGAAGCCGCGCGTGACGATGTGGCATTGACCTATTTTGAAATGGGCACGTTAGCTGCAGTGTGGCATTTTTGCCGCGCGGATTTAGACATTGCTATATTAGAAGTCGGCCTAGGAGGCAGGCTGGACGCGGTAAATATATTTGAACCTAGCTGCGCTATTGTTACCGCCATTGATTTAGACCACATGGAATACTTGGGTGAAACACGCGAAGAAATTGGTTTTGAAAAGGCCGGTATTTTTCGGGCAAATACGTTGGCGATTTGCGGTGATGAAAACCCTCCCGCGAGTTTGCTGGATTATGCAAAACAAATTGGGGCGAATTTAGCGTTAATCAACCGCGATTTTCGAGTCGTAAAAACCACAAATGGCTGGCAATATTCTACCGAAGCTATGCAGATTCAGTTACCTAATCTGGGTTTAACCGGTGATTTTCAGCTGAACAATGCGGCTTGTGCGGTACGCGCAGTGCAACATTTAGACAAAACACTACCTGCCCTGCAAGCCAATATCCACACAGCCTTAGCGCAGGTGAAATTATCGGGTCGTTTTCAACAAATTCAATCAAATCCGCTAATAATCGCCGATGTTGCACACAATCCGCAGGCGGCTAAATCGCTGGCATATAATTTAAAATCTATGTCATGCGCTGGAAAAACGCTGGCAGTATTTGCCATGCTGGCGGATAAAGATATTGAAGGCGTAATTAGCGAAGTGGCTCCTTTTATTTCGCGCTGGTATGTGGCTGATACCCATAGTGCGCGCGGCGCTACAGCGTTACATTTGCAAAAAGCGCTTAAAAAACACAACGATAAAATGAATGTGCAATTGTTTACTAAAGTCAGCTTGGCACTCGCTGCTGCCTGTAAAGATGCTGATAAAAATGATAGAATAATTGTGTTTGGATCGTTTTACACGGTGGCAGATGCTATAGACTGGGTGCGTGTTACGACTTGAAAAGCCGCACATCATCGCCATTATTATTAATTACGCATATTTAAAAGCGTATGACTTAAGGTAAGTTGCATGCAGAGAAATCCATCAGGCGACCAAGAATTAAATTTAAAAAAACGTGCGCGCCGCCGCTTGGTAGGGGCAATTGCATTGGTATTACTCATGGTGGTTGTGTTGCCCATGGTATTAAAAGACCGTGCCGCATCTCAACCGCAAGATAAAATTACTATTACTTTACCAGGTGAACAACAAACGGTTACACCTGCTGCAACTTCTGATTTTGATTCTAGCATTGTACCTACAGAACCACCTGCAACAGATACGCCAGAACCCGCTGCTGCAGCCGACCCTGAAGCAGCGCCAGCAAAGCCTGAAAAAGCCGTGCCTGCAATAGAGGCGCCTGTAAAAGAAACTGCTAAGCCAAAAGAAGAAGGCAAGCACAAGTTTTATGTGCAAATTGGTGTGTTTTCAGACGAGACTAACGTCAAGCAATTACAAGGCAAATTGAGTGATTTGGGTTATAAATCGCAAACCGAAAAAATTGATACTGAAAAGGGTAAAAAAATTCGTTTGCGTACCCAATTATTTGGTGATAGAAACGAAGCGGCCATCGCGCTGGAGAATATTAAAGATGCTGGTTTAACAGGTATGGTAGTGAGCCAATAGTGCGCTTAAAAATGGATTCAACCTTGGATTATATTGTGCTGAATGACTAGTTTCGATTATGCTGTTTTACTCATTATAGGCATTTCGATTGTCATGAGTATGATGCGTGGCGCGGTGCGCGAGGTGTTGGCAATTGCGGGCTGGGTAGCGGCGATTTATGTTGCAAAGACCTATGCAACGCAGCTTTTACCATTATTGCCAGCAGACATCCCGACGGAGTCGCTGAAAATATTGGCGGCACATGTGATTGTATTTTTTTGGGTTTTGCTAGTAACAAGCTTACTCACCATAGCACTTTCAAGTTTAATTAAAAAAATCAGTTTAAATTGGTTTAATCGCTTTTTAGGCGGCTTTTTTGGCTTTGTACGTGGTTTGTTGATTGTTTGTGTCTTAGTGTTTTTGGCAGGGTTAACTAGCTTTACCAAAGATGCGCGTTGGACCAATGCCATGTTTAGTGCGCCGCTAGAGGCCTTAGTCAAAACGGCATTGCCATTTTTGCCACCATCGGTAGCAAAGCATGTTAAATATGATTAACTTATATATGATTAATTTGGCTTAGAATAACGAAATTGTCTTAAGGACATCAATATTATGTGTGGAATTTTAGGCATCGTCGGTAAAAACCCAGTCAACCAATTATTGTACGATGGTTTACTGGTACTGCAACATCGCGGACAAGATGCTGCCGGCATTGTGACTTGCGACGGAAACACATTTTTTATGCACAAAAACAATGGGCTAGTGAAAGATGTCTTCCACACGCGCCACATGCGCAGCCTAGTTGGTAACGTTGGTATCGGCCACGTACGTTACCCTACCGCGGGCTCTTCTAGCGCGGCAGAAGCGCAACCGTTTTATGTGAACTCTCCATTTGGCATTGTGCTAGGCCACAACGGCAATCTCACCAATTCTGAACAATTGAAGTCTGAAATGTTCCGTCAAGATTTACGCCATATTAATACTTCTTCGGATTCTGAAGTCTTACTCAATGTACTTGCGCATGAAATTGAAAAAACCTCACGTAACGCAGTGTTGAATACCGACATGGCGTTTGACGCGGTTGCTGGCGTGCATAAACGTTGCAAAGGCGCTTACGCAGTGGTTGCGATGATCGCCAACTTCGGGCTACTGGCATTTCGCGATCCGCATGGCATTCGCCCATTGGTGATTGGTAAGCTAGATACAGATAAAGGCACTGAATATATTGTGGCTTCAGAAAGCGTGGCGCTTGATGTGCTGGGTTTTAAGTTAATCCGTGATGTAGAGCCTGGTGAGGCCGTATTTATTGACATGGAGGGTAATTTCTTCAGCCGCCAATGTGCAGAAAAACCTACACTTACACCGTGCATTTTTGAATATGTTTACTTAGCAAGGCCAGATTCTGTCATTGACGGCGTTTCGGTGTATCAAACCCGCCTGGACATGGGCACCAGTTTGGCGGAGAAAATAAAACGCGACTGGTCGCACCTTAAAATCGACGTGGTGATTCCAATCCCCGACACCAGCCGTCCAAGCGCGCTGCAAGTAGGCATTAGCTTAGGGTTGGATTATCGCGAAGGCTTTATTAAAAATCGCTATATAGGCCGCACTTTTATTATGCCGGGTCAAGCTTTGCGCAAAAAATCGGTGAGGCAGAAACTCAATCCAATTGGCATTGAATTTAAAGGCAAAAACGTATTGTTGGTGGATGACTCCATCGTACGTGGTACTACCTCGCAACAAATCGTGCAAATGGCACGTGATGCAGGTGCCAATAAAGTGTATTTCGCTTCTGCGGCACCACCAGTGCGGTTTCCCAACGTGTATGGCATTGATATGCCAAGCCGTGACGAGCTATTAGCCACTGGCCGCACTGACGAAGAAATCTGCCAAGAAATTGGCGCAGATGCGCTGATTTATCAAGATTTAGAGGCTTTGGTCAAAGACATTTCGCTATCCAACCCCAAAATGAAAGTGTTTGATTGCAGTTGCTTTGATGGTAAATACGTTACAGGTGACGTTGATGCGGCTTATTTAAACCGTATAGAGGCGGCGCGCGGTGACATGAATAAAAAGCAAAAGCCCGCCAATGCCAGTACCCAGATGGATTTGAACCTCATTGATAGTGATGAAGACGCGGAAGAAGTGGCTGAAGCCTAGTTTGAAACTTAGGCTAATATTTGCTTGACGTTTGGATTTGTTAGGCATACCATTTAATTGCGCTGATTTGAGTGGCCAATATTAAACAAAGCCTTACTCAGCTTGCGAGCGCATAATAAATTCTGCTAAAGCGAGTGCTTGTATACCAAGCTTAAAAGCCCGTTTTAGCTTATTGC
>JANYCB010000008.1 GCA_025360485.1 Methylotenera sp.
AAAATGGCAAAAGGCAAATTCGAACGGACCAAGCCGCACGTGAACGTGGGCACCATTGGGCACGTGGATCATGGTAAAACAACGTTGACTGCAGCGATTACCACGATTCTTTCTAAAAAGTTTGGTGGTGAAGCAAAGGCCTACGATCAAATTGACGCAGCGCCAGAAGAAAAAGCACGTGGCATTACCATCAACACAGCCCACGTAGAGTATGAGACAGCGTATCGTCACTACGCTCACGTCGATTGTCCAGGCCACGCCGACTATGTGAAGAACATGATTACGGGTGCAGCGCAAATGGACGGCGCTATTTTAGTGGTTTCAGCTGCTGACGGCCCAATGCCGCAAACGCGTGAACACATCCTGTTAGCGCGTCAAGTAGGCGTGCCATACATTGTAGTGTTTATGAACAAAGCCGACATGGTCGATGACGCAGAGCTACTAGAGCTGGTTGAAATGGAAATCCGTGAACTGCTTAGCAAATACGACTTCCCAGGCGACGACACGCCGATTATCACCGGCTCAGCTAAACTAGCCCTAGAAGGCGACCAATCACAATATGGCGAACCTGCTATTCTCAAACTCGCAGAAGCGCTAGATTCTTACATCCCAATGCCAGAGCGCGCCATTGACGGCGCCTTCTTGATGCCAGTAGAAGACGTATTCTCTATCTCTGGCCGCGGTACTGTGGTAACTGGCCGTATTGAGCGTGGTATTGTAAAAGTCGGTGATGAAATTGAAATCGTAGGGATCAAACCAACATTGAAAACCACCTGTACCGGTGTTGAAATGTTCCGCAAATTGCTCGATCAAGGTCAGGCCGGCGACAACGTAGGTGTATTGCTACGTGGTACCAAACGTGAAGAAGTAGAACGTGGTCAAGTATTAGCCAAATCAGGCTCAATCAAACCGCATACCAAATTCACAGCAGAAATCTACGTGCTCGGTAAAGATGAAGGTGGTCGTCATACGCCATTCTTCCAAGGTTACCGCCCACAATTTTACTTCCGTACTACAGATGTAACCGGTGCGGTTGAATTGCCAGCAGGCACTGAAATGGTGATGCCAGGCGACAACGTATCGATTACGGTAGAACTGATTGCGCCGATTGCGATGGAAGAAGGCTTACGCTTCGCTATTCGTGAAGGTGGTCGTACTGTAGGTGCTGGTGTGGTGGCTAAAGTTATTGCGTAATTGTTGTAAATGACAAGACCTCGCTTGGCACGTTAAATTTCGAGCGAGGTTTTTTGTAATTGCAGGGCTAGCAAGATGTAAAGTTAAATAGGCCAATAGCTCAATTGGTAGAGTATCGGTCTCCAAAACCGAGGGTTGGGGGTTCGAGACCCTCTTGGCCTGCCAAATTAAAAACATTAGCTTATTAATTTAAGTTAAGTAAAAAGTTAAGACGATAACGATGATAGATAAAATTAAGTTAGTCTTGTCCGCGCTTCTATTAGCGGCTGGCATTGCTGGCTTTTACATGCTTGCAGATAAAGCACTCGTATTGCGTATTCTTGCTATATTGGCAGGTTTGGCTGTGGCTATCGCGGTATTGTGGACAACCCCACAAGGGCAGATGGCTTTGGGTTTTGTAGGTGAATCAGTCGCCGAAGCGAAGAAAGTAGTTTGGCCGACAAGAAAAGAGACCATACAAACGGCAATCGCGGTGTTTATTTTGGTGGTGATTGTGGCAGCTTTCTTGGCAGTAGTCGATATCGGTTTTGCATATATGGTGCAATGGTTAATGGGGCGGAGTGCTTAATGAGTATGCGTTGGTATGCAGTCCAAGCTTTTTCAGGAATGGAAAAATCAGTTAAAGCCGGCATCGAAGAGCGTATAGCACGTTCTGATTTACAAGATCAATTCGGTGATATTTTAGTGCCAGTTGAAGAAGTCATCGAAATGAAGGCGGGCGTTAAGAAGATTTCAGAGCGTCGCTTATATCCAGGTTATGTGCTAGTACAAATGAGCATGTCAGATGAAAGTTGGCATTTGGTTAAAAGCACGCCACGCGTAACTGCGTTTATCGGCGGTAGCGCGCAAAAGCCAACACCAATTAAAGACAAAGAAGTTGAAATCATTTTACAGCGTATGGATGATAGCAAATCGAATCCAACGCAAAAACTCACTTTTGAAAAAGGCGAGTCAGTACGTGTGGTTGATGGTCCTTTTAAAGACTTTTCTGGCAGTGTGGAAGAAATCAATTACGAGAAAAGTAAATTGCGTGTTGCGGTGGTCATTTTTGGCCGCGCAACCCCAGTAGAGTTGGATTTCAGTCAAATAGAAAAAGAAGTTTAGTAGCAAAGAAGTCGTTTGTAGTATTTATTAACGGGGAGCTTGAGTTGATTTTAAAGCGTTCGTACCCACATAGGAGATAGACATGGCAAAGAAAGTCATTGGCTACATTAAACTGCAGATTCCCGCAGGTAAAGCCAACCCAAGCCCACCAGTAGGCCCTGCATTGGGTCAGCGTGGCCTCAATATTATGGAATTCTGTAAAGCGTTTAACGCGGCTACACAAAACGTTGAGCCTGGCTTACCGATTCCAGTAGTGATTACCGCGTTTGCGGATAAAAGCTTCACTTTTATAATGAAAACGCCGCCAGCGACGATTCTTATTAAAAAAGCGGCAAAAATTGAAAAAGGTTCAGCAACACCGCATACCGAGAAAGTAGGTAAAATCTCTCGCAAACAAGCGGAAGAAATTGCAACAACAAAAATGCCAGACTTAACTGCAGCCGATATGGATGCAGCAGTGCGCACCATTGCGGGCAGTGCACGTAGTATGGGTATTGAAGTGGAGGGTGCATAACATGGCTAAAAGAATCAACGCGCTTCGCGCAAAAGTAGATCGCGACAAACTTTATCCTGCAACCGAGGCTTTGGGCTTGGTTAAGGAAGGCGCAACTGCAAAATTTAACGAATCAATTGATACTGTTATCAATCTTGGTATTGATGCACGTAAATCTGACCAATTAGTACGTGGTGCACTCGTGTTACCAAACGGTACAGGTAAAGTGACGCGTGTTGCGGTGTTTGCGCAAGGCGCGCAAGCCGAGGCGGCTAAAGCGGCTGGTGCAGATATTGTCGGTTTTGAAGATTTAGCTGAAAAGGTAAAAGCTGGCTTTTTAGACTTTGACGTTGCCATTGCCACGCCAGATGCGATGCGTATTGTGGGCACGCTAGGTCAAGTATTAGGCCCACGTGGCTTAATGCCAAACCCTAAAGTAGGTACTGTCACGCCGGATGCTGCAACTGCGGTAAAAAACGCTAAGGCTGGTCAAGTGCAATACCGTACTGATAAAGGAGGCATTGTGCACTGTACTATTGGCCGCGCTTCGTTTACGGTTGAGCAATTGCAAGCTAATTTAGCCGCTTTGGTTGATGCGCTTAGTAAAGCTAAACCGGCTTCAACTAAAGGTGTGTTTTTGAAAAAAATATCGGTCTCTAGCACTATGGGTGCTGGCGTTCGTATTGATCAAGCGAGTATTGCATAAGAATTTAAGATTTATTGAGTAAGGTTTAATTTACTCAAAATAAGAACTTTGGGCTTGTTGCTTTGTGTGGTTTAGAAATTAAACAGTAAAGCTGCAAGAGCATCAAAGACCGTGGGAACCTGTAACGCCTTTATTGGCTGGGGTTTAATTGAAGCGGACCGTTGATGGGCGAATAAAGATGTACTTGTCTTTAATCCTCTGTCCTCAGCCTTCGGAATCCAACGCAGATGGCGCAACCAGACACAGGATATGTTTAGAAATGCCTGAATAAGGACGCCGTAAAATGGTTTTTACACCGCTTTATTTATAAAGTTTTGTAAAAGCTCATTCTGTTATTAGAAATAAAACAGAGATTTTAACGGAAGGAGAAAAGACATTGAGTCTGAATCTTATAGAGAAAAAAGCAGTTGTAGCTGAAGTGAGCGAACAAGTTGCGAAAGCACAGGTCATCGTTCTTGCAGAGTATCGCGGTACGGGTGTAGCGGATATGACTACGTTGCGTGCAAGTGCTCGAAAATCAGGTGTTTACTTACGTGTGCTAAAAAATACATTAGTGCGTCGTGCAGTTGAAAACACAGCGTTTTCTGGCCTTGCAAACGATATAGTTGGTCCGTTGGTTTTTGGTATGAGCCAAGATCCAGTTGCGGCTGCAAAAGTGCTTAACGATTTTGCAAAAACCAACGACAAATTCGTCATTAAAGCGGGTGCAGTTCCAAACCAAGTAATGAATGCTGCAGGCGTACAAGCCTTGGCATCTATGCTTAGTCGTGAAGAATTGCTGGCCAAATTTGCGCGTACGCTCAACGAAATGCCAACCAAGTTTGCACGTGCGCTTGCGGCAGTTCGTGATGCTAAAGCAGCTTAACTCATTAGCAACAATATTAAATTTTAAGGAATATTCAAATGGCAGTTTCAAATAAAGATATTTTAGAAGCAGTAAGTGCAATGTCAGTGTTAGATTTAACAGCATTGATTAAAGAGATCGAAGAAAAATTCGGCGTTTCAGCGGCAGCAGTTGCGGTAGCGGCTGGCGGCGGCGCAGGCGGGGCAGCACCAGCTGCAGCGGCGGAGCAAACTGAGTTCAACGTTATCCTGTTAACAGCCGGCGAGCAAAAAGTAAGCGTGATTAAAGCGGTTCGCGAATTAACAGCACTTGGTTTGAAAGAAGCAAAAGACTTAGTTGATGGCGCACCTAAAGCTATTAAAGAAGGCGTTAATAAGGCAGATGCTGATGCAGCATTGAAAAAATTGATTGAAGCTGGTGCAACTGGCGAAATCAAATAATTCATTTATTTGATAGGCTTGAGCTGACGGGAGACCGTCAGCTTTAGTCGTTTTTAAGCAGCAGGATTTGTAACAAATTG
>JANYCB010000021.1 GCA_025360485.1 Methylotenera sp.
CGAAATGCGCACCTAGCAGGCTCGAGCTCATAGCAGAGCATTCTATGTGCCAGCCAGGGCGGCCTTTACCGCCATTCGCTCCAAATGGCGATTCCCAACTTGGCTCGCCAGGTTTTGCCGCTTTCCATAACACAAAATCCATCGCATCTTTTTTGTGAGTATCCACTTCTACGCGCTCGCCTGCACGCATATCGTTTAAACTTTTGCCTGATAATTTTCCGTAATCGGCAAAGCTGCGCACGCTGTAAAACACGTCGCCATTGCTCGCCAAATACGCATGGCCTTTTTCAATTAAGACAGAAATCATCGCAATCATGCCATCAATATATTCCGTGGCGCGTGGTTCAATATCGGGTCGAATAATACCAAGTCGAGTCGAATCCTCATCCATCGCATCAATAAAACGCTGCGTCAGCGCACCGATTGTTTCGTTATTTTCATTCGCGCGTTTAATAATTTTGTCATCAATATCGGTGATATTTCGCACGTAGGTGACTTGATAATCACTAGCGCGTAACCAGCGCGAAATCATATCAAACACCACCATCACGCGAGCGTGGCCTAAATGACAATAATCGTACACCGTCATGCCGCACACATACATGCGGACTTTGCCAGCTTCGATGGGGGTAAATGTTTGCTTATCGCGGCTTAGGGAGTTGTAAATTTTTAACATGTGCGAATTATAAAGTGCAAAACCAGTAAAAAAAGTGAAAACCGAATGAAAAACCATAAAAAAGTGAAAATTATTGCTTGAAACACCAGCGGACTATTGGATGTTAGCTATGCAATTGATAGAATGGGACTTCTACTAACTCTTTTGAGTACACCATAATGACAATTCGCAATTACCCACTTTCAAAATTACTTGTTCAAGTTGTTTTTGCATTAATTTTTGCCAGCGCTGCCGCATCTGCAGATGAATTAAAAGATATTTCGCAAATGGCAGAAAACGGTCAACAAGCTGCTGCGCTAGAGCGCATTAATACTTACTTAGCAGCAAACCCAAAAGACGCGCAGGCTATGTTTATGAAAGGCATTATTTTGGCCGAAAGCGGTAAACGCGATGATGCAATTAAAAGCTTTACGGAATTAACTGAGAAATATCCTAACTTGCCAGAGCCATATAACAATTTGGCAGTGTTGTACGCTGATGCGGGCCAATATGATAAAGCCAAAAACGCGTTAGAAACGGCCATTAAGACACATCCAAGCTACGCAACTGCTCACGAAAATTTGGGGGACATTTATGCGCGTATGGCTTCTGAGGCTTATGACAAGGCGCTGCAATTAGACGGCAGTAACGCACGCGCGCAAAGCAAGTTGTCTATGATTAAAGATTTATTTGGCAACAAAACAAACGTGGCTGCCAAAACAAACACGGCAACTAAAGTAGCCGATAATAGCAAAACCACAAAGCCCGCTGCAGCCGCATCAGGAACCATGCCAATTCGTGCTGCAGATAAAAAAGTGGAGCCTGCAAAACCAGCTGAAATGGATAAAGCGCCTGTTGATGCAAACGCGGATGAGGAAAAAAATATTAACAATGCGGTAAACAATTGGGCAAAAGCATGGTCTAGCAAAGACTTGGACAATTACTTTGCCAGTTATGCCGATAGCTTTAAGCCAGCAAAAGGTGAAAGCCATAAAGCATGGGAGCAAACGCGCCGCGAGCGCATTAGCAAACCAGCCAACATTAATGTTGAAATCGCGAACCCTAAAGTGGTGCTAGATGGCAGCGACAGCGCGAAAGTGAGCTTCAAACAAAGCTATCGTGCAGGTGGTAGCGCGAATCGCACAAGTAAAACATTGATGATGAAGAAAATTGGCGGTGCTTGGTTAATTGATCAAGAAATTGCATCAAATTAATTTTTGTAAGAATAACCAATATTGGAATGACCACAGATAGAAATGCCATTGATTCAAAAATTTAAGTTTTTAAAAACCCTACTTGTAGCTGTTTGTCTCATATTGCCTTGGAATGCTACGGCCATTAATCACGGCAGCATGACGGATCAACTGCTAAGCAAAAAACTTGGCCGCAATCTCGTTGAAAGTCTGCTGGTAAAAAGCTTGCTTGAGATCACCGATGGCAAAACCAAACAGGCCTTCGAAACGGTTAATGAGCTCATTCGTGCCGCGCCCAATTTCAAACTGGCCTACCTGATTCGTGGCGATTTGCTTACTGCACAAAGTGGCGCGTTGAAAAGTTTTGGCGACTCCGCACCCTCTACAAGCACTGATGATATTATTAACACACCCAGTAGCGAGCAAATTCAAGGCTTAAGGGACGAGGCGCGCACACGCATTGAGTATTATTTATCTGAAAAGAAATCCGCTCAACAGCCAAATTTACTGGTTAAATTAAGTGATGAACAAGAACATTTAATTGTAGTAGATACCGTTAAATCAAGACTTTATTTGTATAAAAAGGTCGATGGCACGCTGCAATATGTCGCGGATTATTATGTCACTATTGGTAAAAATGGTGTTGGCAAACAAACCCAAGGCGATAAACGTACCCCGTTAGGCGTTTATTTCGCTGGTCAAAAGCTTACTCAACCATTGGCCGATATGTATGGTGATGCAGCTTTCCCGCTAAATTACCCCAACGAACTAGACCAACATCAAAACAAAAATGGCTCTGGCATTTGGCTTCATGGCACACCCACCGATACTTACAGTCGCCCACCACGCGCTAGTGATGGTTGTGTGGTTCTGAGCAACCCTGATTTAAAAGCTTTAGAACCTATTTTGCAAACTGGCAAAACCCCTGTAATTATTGCTAATAATCTAGAGTGGCTTGAAGGCGATAAATCGAGCGAAAAATTAAAGATGCAAACTGCCGATAAGCTAGCGCTGCAAAAAGCCATAGAAAATTGGCGTAAAGATTGGGTTTCACAAAATACTGATGGTTACTTAAGCCATTATTCGAAAAGGTTTTTTTATAGTAACGGCGGTTTTAGTCAATGGGCAGATTACAAGCGCGGCATACAAGCAGCCAAACCTAAAGTCTCTATTGAAATAGATGATATCAGCATGTTTGGCTACCCCGACGTTGAACAGCCAATTATCGTCGTTAATTTTGAACAAGATTTTAAGAGTCCAAACTTGCAAAATAAAATGCGTAAACGCCAATATTGGGTGAACGAAAATAATCAATGGAAAATAATGTATGAAGGTGCTGTTTAATTTTATGATGTTCAAAAAAATTGTATGTGGCCTGCTATTGATTACTTCAATCAGCGCTTTCGCGGCTCCCAGTGTTGAGTTTCAAACCTCGCAGGGAAATTTTACTGTTGAGTTGTACCCAGAAAAAGCCCCTAAAACAGTAGCTAATTTTTTACAATATGTAAAAGATGGGTTTTACGAAAATACTATTTTTCATCGCGTGATGAACAACTTTATGATTCAAGGTGGCGGCTTTGAGCGCGATTTAAGCGAAAAAAACACGAGAGAACCAATTGTGAATGAATCTAGCAATGGCTTATTAAACGAGAAAGGTACCATTGCCATGGCGCGTACCGCTGACCCTGACTCAGCTACGGCGCAATTCTTTGTTAATTTAGCTGATAATCAATTTTTAAACTATGTCAGCCCAGACCCGGAGCAAATAGGTTATTGTGTATTTGGCAAGGTCACCAGCGGTTTAGAAGTTGTACAAAAAATTGGCTTAAGCCCAACTAACAATATAGGAAGAAACGAAAATGTGCCAATTAAGCCTATAACAATTAAAAGCGTAAAACTGTTAAGCGAAGTGGCAAAAGAGCCTGCTAAAGAAGTCACCAAGTAAGTTTTAACTTTCTCATCTATTTTTTAAGGATTTCCCGTGGTTAAACTCACTACCAATTTTGGCGATATTACGCTTGAACTCGACGCTGAAAAAGCACCTATTACCGTTGCGAATTTTTTACAATATGTAAAAAAAAGTTTTTATGATGGCGTGATTTTTCATCGTGTGATTGGTGGTTTTATGATTCAAGGTGGCGGCTTTGATACCGATATGAAGCAAAAAAAGACCGATGCTGAAATTAAAAATGAGGCAGATAATGGCTTAGGCAATGACAAATACACGATTGCCATGGCACGCACCTCTATCCCCGATTCTGCTAGCAGCCAATTTTTTATCAACGCTGGAGACAACGATTTTCTAAATCACACTGCACCTACGTCAAGCGGCTGGGGCTATTGCGTATTTGGCAAAGTTATCGAGGGTATGGATGTGGTTGATAAAATTGCTGGAGTAGCTACTGGCAGCAAAGCTGGGTACCGTGATGTACCAGATGAGCCTGTGATCATCAAAAAAGCCAGCCTTATTTAATTAAGATACGCTAAATAGCTCATTCTATTTGTCGCATGGATTATTGCCTATTTGTTTCTGATTTGCATCTATGTGACTCTCGCCCACAGATTGCGCGAGCTTTCATCAGTTTTTTAGAAACAACCGCTTCTAAAGCACGGTCACTGTATATTCTAGGTGATTTGTTTGAATATTGGGCGGGTGATGACTCTATCGCAACAGGAGCCAATCAAGCAATTATCCAATCACTTAACAAACTTACATTTAGCGGTGTACCCGTGTTTTTTATGCACGGAAATCGTGATTTTTTAATTGGCGAAGGCTTTGCAAGGGCTACGGGCGTTAAAATACTGCCCAATCCTAGCCTTGTCACACTTTATGGCAAACCTGTGTTATTGAGCCATGGTGATGCATTGTGTACTGACGACATTGCCTACCAAAAATTTCGTAGCGAAGTGCGTAATGCTTCTTGGAAAACTCAATTTTTAAATCAACCTTTAAAAGAGCGTATCGCTTATATTGAGGAATTGCGCGCAAGAAGCGAACAAGAAAAATCTACCAAATCCATGTTGATTATGGATGTGAATTTGCAAGCAGTTGATAATTTATTGCGTGAGTTTAAATGCCCACCGTTGTTCATTCACGGGCATACACACCGCCCAAATAAACATATACATAATATTAACGGGAACGTAAGTGAACGTTGGGTGCTTGGCGATTGGTACGAACAAGGCAGCTACCTTACGCTTAGTGCTAGCGGATGTCATTCACAATTACTTTAAACTAAAGTTAATGACAAAAAAATTATTAGTGTGCTCCAACTTACGTGCAAATCCAAATAATCCCTCATGTGCAGCACGCGGTAGCAAAGAAATTTTAATTGAGTTAACTCGGCAATTACAGAAAAAGAATGTATCCATTAAGGTAGAAGAAATTCAATGTATGGGCTTTTGCAAGGTTGGGCCTAACGTTCGTCTAATCCCAAATGGCGAATTCTTTCATGAGGTTTCTAGTAAAAAACTCCCTAACATCATCAAAGCTACTAAAATATTTTTACAGGAATAGAATATTTTTAGAAAATTAAAAGATTTATTCTTTATAGCCTGGAATGCTGGCATGATCTACCGCATCAATTTGCTCGGATTCCAAGAACTTATCCGCGTATTGTAAGTAAATTTTCTCTCGAATAAATAAATCAAAAACATCTGGGTCAATATGATTATCTAGTCGCATTTTTCCTAAAATGTTCAGCGTTTCTGAAAGTGTTTTCGCTTTTTTGTACGGTCTATCTTTCGAGGTCAGCGCCTCAAAAATATCTGCCACACCCATCATGCGCGCAGGTATCGACATCTGTTCGCGCGTTAATCCTTTAGGATAACCTTTACCATCCATGCGCTCGTGATGGCCGCCTGCATACTCAGGCACGCGCCGTAAATCTTTTGGGTATGATAACGACTCTAACATGTTGATCGTGACCACAATATGGTTATTAATGACCATGCGCTCTTCTGGTGTAAGCGTGCCACGTGCAATAGTGAGGTTATACACTTCGTTTTCACTTAGAAATTTTGCCATGTGGCCAGAATCACTCGTGTATTCATAATTGGCGATATCTTTTACCCGCTGTTGATCTTCTGGACTCATTGCTTCGCTGCCAAAATTCACCCTGCGAATAAAATTCTTATCCACATCCAGCTGACTTCTAATGGTCCTTAATTCTTGCTCTAGATGTTTATCATTCAAACTTTTTCCACTTTGTACTGCCTTTAAAACCTTACGTAAATGCGCATTCTCACGTTGCGTTTTAAGTAACTCAAAGCGATGATCAATTAAGTGAATGCGATCAAAAATTGTCTCTAACTTAGTTGCTTTATCCATTACCGATTCTGGCGTAGTCACTTTGCCACAATCGTGTAACCAGGCCGCAATTTTTAGCTCATAGACCTCTTTTTCGGTCATCGTAAAATTTTTAAAAGGACCAACATTGGTCTTAATCGCTGCTTCTGCCAACATCATGGTAAGCTCCGGCACGCGCTGACAATGACCACCCGTGTAAGGTGATTTTTCATCAATCGCATCCGCAATAAGTTTGATGAAAGACTCAAATAGGTCTTTTAGTCCATTGATTAAATTATGATTGGTAAGCGCCACCGCGGCTTGCGAAGCTAGCGATTCTACTAATCGCTGATGTGATTCAGAAAAAGCAATAATCTCGTTAGTGAGTGGGTCAATTGCATTAATTAGCTGTAAAACACCGATAATCTCGTTTTCATGATTTTTCATCGGCACCGTTAAAAACGATTTTGAACGATAACCTGTATTTTCATCAAATTTTCGTGTGCCAGAAAAATCAAACCCCTCCGTTAAATACGCATCTTGAATATTCACAGTTTTGGCATTAACCACGCTGTAAGCTGCCACCATATTGGTGTTTGGCTTACCCTCAGCAAGATAAATTGGCAGTGATGGGAATGGTATTTCTTTGCCAGTAGTACCGCCCATGGCAATATTGAGGCTTTGTGTGCGCATAATCTCAAATTTGAGCTTTGCATCATCTGTTACGCTATATAAAGTGCCGCCGTCGGCATTGGTAAGCTCTTTGGCCCCCAGCAATATTACTTCCAGCAAGCGATTATTATCGTGCTCTGCAGATAGTGCGACGCCTATTGAATTTAGGCGCTCTAGTTGATTTAGCAATTCTAAACTTTGCATCGAATGATGAAATGCGCCTTAAGTTGATTAAAGTAATTCAATTGCTTCAAAAATTGACCTAGTAATCTAGTCTAAGATAAATAGAATTCCATTTTATGGTCTATCAAATCAATCACATCATGATCACTTAGCGCATAGGCTTGGGCACCAATATTCTGTCGATTCACTAAAGGGTGCGATTCACCTTCAACGTGCGAAATAAAATAGCCGTGCGGTCGCTTGGTAATAACCGCTATTTGTATGCCAGGCTTGCCTAGCGTAGTTAAAGTTTTATTTAGCACAATATCTTGGCCAGAATTAGTCCCACTTAGTATCTGCAGATGGCCTAACTTTGGAATCACTTCAGTTGGTATTACTGGCATTAGCTCGACTATTGGCGTAGGTTCTGCTGGTGCTGGTGCTGGTGCTGGCTTAGATTCTAGCGGGGCATTTGCAACACTCGTTACTTTTGGAGCTTGTTCAACTTTAACTTCCTCGGGAGAAACCACTAGCTTTGCAGGCCGCATCACTACTGTATTTTCAAAACCACCGTGATTAGTAGGCATTTTTTCTTGCGTCTTGTTCACATACTTTAATTGATATTTGCCAAACTCGATTACATCTCCATGATGTAGTACATGCTTTTTAATGACTTTTTTATTCACCAATGTGCCGTTGGTGCTATTTAGATCTTCTAAGAATGAATCATTCCCAATGGTTAAAATGACAGCATGGTCACCACTGACTGATAGATTGTCAATATGAATATCATTAGTTGGACGACGGCCTATCGTGGTGCGCTCTTTATCTAAGCTAAATTCGCCTAGTGAATTACCTTCTAATGAAAAATGTAACTTTGCCATAATCCGCCTTAAAATTTACTTTATTTTTAAAAAAAGTTTCTAACCCAGCTTTTTTCGGATGTAAACTCCTTTTTTATTTTTGCTATGATTACCGAAATGTTATCAGTACCGCCATTTTCATTTGCTACTCGAATCAATTTATTCGCCGCACTTGAAATATTACCATTCGCTTCAAGCAAAACTTTTGTCAATTCTGTATCGTTAACTAAATCTGTCAATCCATCAGAACATAGCAAATAAATATCACCTACTTCAACTTCAAACTCCTGTAATTCAAGTTCTACTTCTGGATCCACGCCCAAAGCGCGCGTCACCAAATTTTTATGATTAGATAACAACGCTTGCTCTCGTGTAAGCAAGCCTGCATTAATTTGCTCCTGTATCACCGAGTGGTCTTCAGTCAGCTGCGTAAGTGTTTCACCGCGCAAACGATACATACGCGAATCGCCTATATGCCCCACCACCAATTTATTATCAGTAAAAATGGAAGCTACCAAGGTAGTTCCCATGCCCGCACATTGCGGTTGATCTTGAGAAATCTGATAGATTACCGCATTCGTTTTTGCGACAGCGTCCATCAGCATGTGCGATTCTAGTAATAAATCTGGTACTACTTTAACCAAGCTAGATTTATCCTGCATCAGCTCTGTAATTTCAGCAGCAACCATTAACACCGCAATTTCGCTAGCCACTTCACCAGCCTTGTAACCACCCATGCCATCAGCCAACACTAGCAAGCCAATTGATAAATCACTCGCAATAGCATCCTCATTATGGTCTCGCAACATACCCACATCAGTGAGTCGCACTACTTTTATAGCGTCGGATACATTCAAAGTTTCAAGTCCACTAATGTATAAATAAATTCAAACATTATTGAATGCCAATATGCTTATACCCGCCTAAACTCTTGCGGTCTTGCTACTGCAGCAACTTTATCCAGCACACCATTAATATACTTGTGCCCATCCGTTCCACCATACAGCTTAGCCAATTCGACGCCTTCGTTGATTGCCACGCGGTAGGGAATGCTCATGTCAAACATAAGTTCAAACGATGAAATACGCAAAATCGCGTGTTCCACCGGGCTTAAATCTTCTATTTTTCTATCGATAAAGGTTGAAATTTGGCTATCTAGCTCATTAATTTTGCCAGTCACTCCCTCCAACAAATGCTTAAAATAAGCTTCATCCGCTTTGTTATATTCTGGATCATCTTGCGCATCCAAAATAATTTGTTTTATTTCACCAGCATTTATCATGCCACGATAGACCGCCTTTAATACTAGCTCACGCGACTTACGGCGATTTTGACTTACCTTTGGCTTTTTTACCGCTCTGATTTCAGCATTCGTGGTACTCATAACGCCCGCACCAAATTCGCCATTTCAATCGCTACTTGTGCCGCTTCCGTACCTTTAATTTGCATTCTGGCAAGTGCTTGATCATCATCTTCAGTAGTTAAAACTGCATTTGCAACTGGCACGCCAGTATTTAGCTGAACCTCTGAAATGCCGCGCGCAGACTCGTTTGCAACTACTTCAAAATGGTAAGTTTCACCTCGTACAATCGCTCCCAGCGCTATCAATGCATCATATTTCTCACTCAGCGCCATATGCTGCAAAATAAGCGGCGTTTCCAATGCACCTGGCACGGTAGCAATGCGGATGTGTTCTGGTTTTACGCCTAATTTCAACAACTCCGCATGGCAAGCCGTTAACAAACCTTCGCCAATATTGCTATTAAAGCGCGACTGAACAATCCCGATTTTCTTCCCTGTGCCGTCTAAATTTAGTTTTATTTTATTCAATTGAATCTCTTAAAAGTGCTAAAAGTGGCTATTTTACACGATATGAGCTGACACATTTTGTCAGCTCATATTAAGCCTGAATTTATGAGAACAATGCCCATGCTTTTTGTATAGTCATCCACACGCCATAACTAATCGGAATCAGCACGGCTGCCCACGCCAATTTTACTAGCAGTGTATTTTGTGGTGTTTCGCTCACCTGCACTTTACTGGTCTCATTTTGCAACGATTTTTCATGGCTTATTCTATGCACTTCGGCCAATTCTGCATCGGTCATAAAGTATTTATCCGCTACAGGTTTTACTAACATATTCGCAAAAAAACCAACCACCATTAAACCCGCCAGCACCACGAAAATAGGCGTATATACTTGATCAAATGGAATGCCTTTTTCTAACCTAGTGTCATGCATATAATTCACCACCACCGGGCCTAAAATGCCCGCGGTAGACCATGCAGTAAGCAATCGCCCATGAATCGCACCCACAAATTGCGTGCCGAACATGTCAGCCAAATAAGCTGGAATCGTGGCGAAACCGCCGCCATACATCGAAGCAATGACGCAGAAACACGCGACAAATAATGCCAGCGATTTAAAGCCAGCCACATACGTTGCGGTGCAATACATGATGGCGCCTAAAATAAAGAATATATAGTAGGTACGTTTGCGACCCAATTTATCTGATGAGGTTGCCCAAGCAAATCGCCCAAAAATATTAAATAAGGAAATGAGCCCAACAAAGCCCGCCCCCACAGCCGCAGCAGCAGCTGTCATGGCTTCATCTTTTTTAATATCGGCAAAACCAATGTCTGGGTGGCCTATCAGCGCGCCTCCAAAGGTCTCTTGCAACATAGGGGCTGCTGCGCCAATAATGCCAATGCCCGCAGAAACATTCATGCAGAGCACCAGCCATAGTAGCCAAAATTGTGGCGTTTTATGTGCATTTTTAAGATGTACATTTTTTGTAGCGATCATGGTATTTTTTGCAGTCACTGGCGGTGTCCAATTGGCTGGTTTCCAGCCCACAGGCGGCACGCGATAGCCCAACGCTCCACACAGCATAAATACGAAATAAATCGCCGCTAGTGCAACAAATGTTTGCCAAACGCCTACATTGCCAGGGCTAGCAAAATGTGTCATGAGTTTTGTCGCAAGCGGTGAACCTATCATCGCACCGCCGCCAAAACCCATAATCGCCATGCCTGTGGCCATACCACGATGGTCTGGAAACCATTTAATAAGTGTAGAAACGGGCGAAATATAACCTAAACCAAGCCCAATACCACCTATCGCTCCGCTGCCTAGCCACATTATCCACAGTTGGTGTGCGTGCACGCCATAAGCTGAAATGAGCAAACCGCCGCACCATAGCAGCATTGAAACCAAGCCTGCTTTACGTGGACCTTCGCGCTCTAACCAACCACCCCAGAGCGCAGCCGAGCAGCCTAGCAATACGAAAAACAGAGTAAACATCCAACCCAAATCAAATTGCGTCCAGTTGCAATCTGTAGCCGTTAAAGCGCGTACCGTGCCCGATAATTTTTCGCTAAAATTGGTAGCACCTGCCGCACATGCAGCTAATGGTTTATTATCGGCCCCCATTAAAGCGTTGCCTAAAGGCTTCCAAAACACGCTAAAACCATACGCCATACCAATCGACAAGTGCACAGCCAAGGCGGCTGGTGGCACTAACCAGCGGTTAAAATTTGCTTTTGCAGTAATGTATTCTTTAGATAAAAACTCTGCCATGTTGCCCCCAAAAATGAAGTTAAATAAAGTACGATATTTTTTTTAGTGTAATCATGTAACATAGTGTTATAAAAAGCAAAAAATGGCAATTGCGCATTAAAGTTTATCTAAATAAAACAGTTGAATTTTGTCATCAATATGTCACATTAAAGTCACAAAATTGCACGTTATAAAATCAATATAAAGTAACCAGGATAAAATAATGCCCGCGAATATTTTAGTAATTGAAGATGAACCAGCAATTCAAGAGCTACTTGCACTGAACATCACGCAAGCAGGGCACAATGCCATGCGCGCGCTTAGTGTAGAACACGCGCAGGAACTGCTGCGCAATACGCTGCCAGATTTAATCTTGCTGGATTGGATGTTGCCTGGTATGAGCGGTATTGAATACGCGCGCCGCCTTAAATCAGATAATCTCACTAAATCTATCCCCATTATTATGCTCACCGCGCGTGGCGATGAATACGACAAAGTACGCGGCTTAGAAGTAGGCGCAGACGATTACGTGACCAAGCCATTTAGCCCGCGCGAGTTAAATGCGCGTATTAAAGCGGTACTTCGCCGCCGTGCGCCGCAAATGACGGATGATCCGATTGAAATACAAGGCTTGTTTCTAGACCCCACCACGCATCGTGTGACAGGAAACAACACCAATATTGACTTAGGGCCTACAGAATTTAGACTATTACATTATTTTATGAGTAACGCCGAACGCGTGCATAGTCGTAGCCAGCTGCTGGATAAAGTATGGGGAGACCGCGTATTTGTTGAGGATCGTACGGTTGACGTGCATATTCGGCGTTTACGTAATGCGCTTGCAGTCTCTAACCACCAAGATTTAATTCAAACCGTGCGCGGCTCGGGCTATCGCTTATCAGCACAAAATAGTTAGCCTCTCAAACTTAGGTCATTATCTGCAAAAGCTGGCTATAATTAAGCTTCTTAAGTTTAAGGCTTAATTTGTGCCCGATATTCGTTTAAAAGCTGTTTTATTTGTTTGCGCTTTAAGCGCAATTTGCTTGTTTTTATGGCTGATTAGCGGCGCAACTGCAGCATTACTTGTATTTTCAATTGGTCTTTTACTTTATCTCGCCAGCCATATTTTATGGCTACACAAATTACATCTTTGGTTTAAAAACCCCGTACTAAAAGATATTCCAGAAGGTTCAGGCGTATGGGAAGATGTATTTGTCGCCTTACTGCAATACGAGCGCAATAACCTCTCAAATCAAGCGCAATTAAGTTCTGCCCTAGAACGCTTTAACCTAACCGCCAACGCGATTCCAGACGGATTGGTGATTCTAAGCCCAAGCAACGAAATCGAATGGTGCACCCTGAATGCGGAAAACCAGCTTGGATTAAATTTAACCATTGATAAAAATTTACCTATCGTTAACTTAGTCAGAGACAGCCATTTTATTGCCTACTTATATAACGAGGAATATAACGAGCCTTTCAAACTTAAATCTTGGCGCAATCCAGAAGTTATATTCGAAATTCAGATAATTCCGTTTGAATCCAAGCAAAAATTATTGATTTGTCGCGACATGACGCAACTTGAAAAAATTGATGCCATGCGCCGCGATTTTATTGCCAACGTCTCGCACGAGTTACGAACTCCTTTGACAGTTGTCGGCGGCTTTTTAGAAACGCTTAGCGATATGGAAGGCGCCGTGCCAGATGCGCTAAAAACCTACTTCGGCATGATGCAAGAACAAACTGGGCGCATGCGAAGGATTATTGAAGATTTGCTTACACTTTCGACTATAGAAAGTAGCTCAGATGCACCTGACGATATCGAAATCGACATGAGTTATTTATTAAAAGCCTTGCAAAATGATGCGCTTGGTTTAAGCCAAAGTCTCTACAAAACCAAACATAAAATTCATCTTGATGTCGACCCCACACTTAACCTGAGCGGTGCGCAGGAAGAACTGCACAGTGCCTTTAGTAATTTAATCAGCAACGCTATTCGCTACACGCCCAAAGGCGGCGAGATATTTATTACTTGGAACTTGATCAATGAACAGCCAGTATTCTCGGTACGTGATACAGGTATCGGCATCGAGCAGCAACATATCGATAGGCTCACCGAACGCT
>JANYCB010000049.1 GCA_025360485.1 Methylotenera sp.
TTTAAAAGCCACGCCAAATTTATTGTTTTTTAAGCCAGTGGAAATATAAGGGTGCGTTTTAGCATCTACGTTGGGGTTAACCCGTAGAGATACGGGCGCGACTTTCCCCATCTCGCCAGCCACTTCGTTCAAGCGTACTAATTCGCTGGCGGATTCGACGTTAAAGCAAAAAATGTTAGCATTTAGGGCTGCACGCATTTCATCCGCATTTTTGCCTACTCCAGAGAAAACAATTTTTTGTGGGTCGCCGCCAGCCGCCAATACACGCGCCAATTCGCCGCCAGAGACAATATCAAAACCCGCACCAAGCTTGGCGAATAGATTCAAAATTGCAATGTTAGGGTTAGCTTTTACTGCAAAACAAATTAAGTGATTTGTGTCGATTAATCCAGCTTTAAAGTTTGTAAAAGCCTGAGTTAATGCAGCTTTTGAGTACACATAACACGGTGTATTAAACTCACTCGCTATTTGGCTAAGCGCAACATTTTCGGCGAAAAGCTTGCCATTTTTAAAAGTAAATTCGGTCACCATATTTTTTCTTTAGTATGCTTTTGCAGGTGGTGCCGCTTCGGGAGCAGCTTGCGGTGCGCCTTTAGGCGTTTCAGTTGTTGTTTGAGGGTAGCGCTGCTCTGGAATATACAGCGGCCCCTTAGTGCCACAACCTGATACAACGGCATAGGCAATGCATAACATCGCGATACTTATATTTCGTCTATACATCGTCATCTCGCAACAAATTTTGTTATTACTATTTTATCATTGAATAGCGTAGAAGGCAGAATGCAACGCTTTTTAACCGCTCATTCTGCAAAACTATCCGAATATCGGATGCTACTAGACAAGACATATAAGGTTTTGGCATGATTCAATCAACCAAAAAAGGGTAGGCAAAATGAATTCTGCAAAAGTGATACAAAAAGGGTTTACGTTAATTGAGCTGATGATCACGGTGGCTATTATTGGTATTTTGGCGGGTGTAGCAATGCCTGCTTACACAGATTATGTCACCCGCGGCAAGTTGCAAGAAGGAACTTCTACTTTGGCAGCTGCAAGAGTGAGACTAGAGCAGTTTTATCAGGATAATCGTACTTATGTTGGTGCTTTGTGTACTGCAGGGGGGGTAAGTTGGCCTGCTGCGACAGCAAATTTTACTTATACATGCGGTGGAGCCAGTGCAACAGCTTATTTAATTACAGCCACAGGAACAGGTAGCATTAACGATTTTAGTTACACTATAGATGCGGCAAATAATAAAGCCACTGCTGCCGCTAGGGCGGGTTGGGGGAGCATTGCAAATCCTTGCTGGCAGGTTAAAAAAGGTGGTTCATGCTAGTTTATAAACACAAATCCACAGGTTTTACGCTAATCGAAATGATGATAGCCATAGCCATTTTGGCCATTTTGGCCTCTGCGGCGTATCCCAGCTTTCGTGAAATGATAATAAATTCAAAGATTCGTAATGCAACTGAGTCTATTATAAATGGCTTGCAAAAAGCGCGGGCAGAAGCGGTTGCGCGTAATACCAATGTAGAATTTGCATTGAGTACAGATACTTCTTGGGTGGTTCAATTGGCTGGTGGTGGCACACAAATTGAATCGAGAAATAGTAGCGAAGGTTCGGCAAGCGTTACACGTACTGGCGTAGTAACAAATTTAACAACCTTAGTGACAACTGCAACAGTAGCTGCTGCGAAAACTACTTTCAACAATTTTGGTGGGGTTGTGGCCAACTCACCTGCTTCTGATTCACTGACACAAGTTGACCTGGCTGCAACAAATGGGAAACCTTTGCGGGTTGTGGTTGGTGTAGGTGGCAATACCAGAATGTGCGATCCTAGCTTGTCATTTGCCTCAAATCCACGTGGATGCTAAGTGGAGAAAATATAATGCCTATACAAAATCTATCTCCCGCTAAATCTAATCAGCAAGGTGCAGTAATTATTGAGGCGCTAATTGCTATTTTAATTTTTTCTATGGGTATACTCGCACTGGTAGGCTTGCAGGCAGCTATGTTGCAGAATACGACGGCTTCAAAATTTCGTTCGGATGCCAGTTATATCGCCCAGCAAAGAATAGGCAGAATGTGGGCTGACCCAGCCAATGCAGCCGCTTATGTGATAACAGATGATCCCATTACAGGTTTATTGCCTAGTGGTAAAGTCACGATTTCTCAACCCGTAACAGGTCAATTTAGGGTAGTCGTAGGCTGGACTGCGCCAGGTGAGACTGCCGCTGCATTGGCGACGACAGCGCCATGTTTTATGCAGGTAGCACATTGTTTCACCACTACTGCCAGTATTGCTGGGGGCTAGAACAAATGAAATATAACTACAAACGCACTTTGCCTCAACAAGCAGGCTTTACGCTGATAGAGATTATGATAGGCCTAGTAATAGGTATGTTAGTGGCTTTAGTTATTACGCAAGTGCTGTCCATGTTTGAAGGTCAAAAACGTGCAACTACTGGCACAGCCGATGCGCAGACCAATGGCTCGATTGCGCTTTATAATATAAGTCGTGAACTTCAGCTCGCAGGCTATCCGCTCATGCCAACTGGCGCGGCGGGTGTGGCCGATTCTCCACTAGAATGTACAACTGTTACCTACGGTGCTACTGGTATAACGAGTATTTCCCCTATTACTATTACCAATGGCGTCGCAGTTGCTGGCGTTAGTCCTGCAAGCGACACAATTACTATTACTTACGGCAATTCGCAGTCAGGCGGAGTTGCTTCTACTATAGGCGCTATAGTTGGTTCTGCAGTAACAGTAGGTAGTAATTTTGGTTGCGCAGTAGGCGACATTGTTATGGTTCAAAATGGGGCTACTTGTGCACTTTCAGGCGCAACTGCTGTAACTGGTACAGCGGCACCAATGAGCGTCACATTGAACAATACTGCCAACGCTGTTGTAGGCGGCAATCTCTCTTGTTTGGGGGTTTGGAATACAGTGACATATGCCGTGAATGGTGGGAACTTAGAGCGTAATGGCGTACCTGTAGTAGCGGGTGTTGTCAATCTGCAGGCACAATATGGCATTGCTGCTTCAGCTAATTCTAATGTGGTAACGCAGTGGGTAGATGCTACCAGCGGTGGCACATGGGATGCGCCCACAGCCCCCATTCGTAACCGCATTAAATCTGTGCGCATTGCGGTTATTGCGCGCAACACAAAAATCGAACCTTTTGCAGTTACAACCGCTTGCAGCTCTACTACTCTTGCAACTCCAACTGGGTTATGTGCCTGGGATGCCACTTCAGCAAACCCTTCAGTAGCTTCACCTGCGCCATCGGTAGATTTGAGCCCTGGCAATGCGACTTGGGATCGTTACCATTATCGGGTGTTTGAGACGATTATTCCGTTGCGTAATATAGTTTGGTCTAAGGATACGCTATGAGATTTCAACATCATTTTGCTTCTAAATTGGCATATTTGCGCATAAAACAGCAACGTGGCGTTGTGTTGTTTCTTGCACTAATCGCCTTGGTGATCATGTCGCTCGCGGCTGTTGCGTTGATACGCTCGGTAGACACCAACACCTTAATTGCAGGTAATTTGTCGTTTAAAGAAGCAGCCACCACTTCAGCAGATGCAGGAACAGAAGCCGCAATCACTATGTTGCTTGGCATGCGGGATGACGCAGCCAATGCCGGGAAAAATGTTTTGATGGATGCTACCCACACTTTCAACGTTACCCCTGCCACCCACAACGGCTACTATTCTAGTGCAAATACGCTCGCGCTTACTTCATCCGCTACTTGGGATGATATTAACAATGTTTTGGTAGGAACGGACAATAGTGGCAATACTATTCGCTATATTGTAGAGCGCATGTGCCGTACCCCAAATGTGGCCATTTCAACTGCAGATTGCTTATTCAGCAAATCAGCTGATGATCCAAATGGACAACAAATTAGATTGCCACAAAATATTTGCGATGGACCAGGTTGTCCTGTAGCTGGCCAAACGCCACAAATACGCGTTACGGTTCAAGTTACTGGGCCCAAAAATTCTGTTAGTTATGTACAAGCATTTGTCTATTAGGAGACATTAATGAAACGCTATTTTACCCTTGCAAGTTACATTCTCTTTCTTGGCTTAGCGAGTCTTGTTTCTGCTCTGCCAGTGCAGGCTGCTACGGTTTCTTTGGCAACATCGCCATTAGCAACATCTACCACTACGGTGGTAAAACCGAATGTGCTTTTGGTGCTGGACGATTCAGGCAGTATGTCTTGGGATCACATGCCAGACGATAATAGCGATGGTGGTAGTAACGTATCTTGGACCTACGGCTATTATGGCTTGCGCAGTAGTCAATGTAACGAAATATATAG
>JANYCB010000052.1 GCA_025360485.1 Methylotenera sp.
GGTAAATTAAAGCGGCCTTCTAGCCGCTGTGCAAATTTTTTTGAGAGTTGTGTTAACAGATGTGCTTCGCCATTCATATGTAAGGGCAAGCCCACCACCAATAAGCTAGGACGCCATTCTTGGACAATGCTGCCAATTTGCGTAAATTTTACTTCATTCTCTTCAGCATTAATCGTAGTGAGTGGATGTGCGACTTTTAACATGGTTTCACCTACTGCCACGCCAATACGTTTTTCACCAAAATCAAATGCCAGCACCGTGCCTGTGATATCTGGGTAGCTGCGTTCTATAATCGGCAAATGGCTTTGGTTTAAGCTATTTTGATTCATTTAGGCGTGACCTGCGTTGTGAGATAAATTGACCAAATCAAGCCCCATCATGCGCATGGCGCAATCAAATTTTTCATGGTCAGCCTTATCAAAAATCAGCGCATGAATATCGTCTTGATTTTTTGTTTCTAAGCTCAACCATGCGTTTTGTGCCAGTTCACTTTCTAGTTGTCCTGCCGTCCAACCCGCATAACCTAGTGCGATGAGCATTTTTTGTGGAACATTATTCTTTGAGTGATCATTTTGCGCTACCGCCTCTAGAATATCCTTCGAAGTAGTTAAAGCAACCGTATTATTAATGACGATAGTCGAGTTAAATTCGTCATGTGGTGCTGGCAAAATGTTATGCAGAATAAAGCCGCGTTCAGTTTGTACTGGGCCGCCAAAATGTATGGTTTTCTTTAAAAGTGTTGCTGATTCGGCTGCGAGCTGTATTTGCTCAAATAACTTAGCAACGGTGATATCGGCACTGCGATTAATAATGACGCCCATGGCGCCATCTTGATTGTGCGTGCAAATATATGTGACGGTTTTAGAAAAATACGGGTCTGTCATGGCGGGCATCGCGATAAGAAACTGACCTGTGAGATTCATATTTTCCAATGACAACTATTTTAGCACATATTAATTTGCTTCGCCTACGTCTGAATCCGCTGATGCCCACCTTCGTAGTACCCCGTAATTTCCAAGCCAAAACCCATCATGCTAGGCATTTTGCGCGGCGTAGCCATGAGGCGCATTTTACGTACACCTAAATCTAATAATATTTGCGAGCCAATTCCGTAAGTGCGTAATTCTTGGTTATAGCGAATGGGCTCATCAGCATGAGTGATGCGCGTTACTAAATCGTCACCGCTTTCAGCGTGATGTAATAGCACCATTACGCCACAAGGCGCTTCAGATATGGCTTGCATGGCATTGAGCGTGTTCCAGCTATGCGTGCAACTGGTGCTATCGAGTAAATCGAAAACCGAAAGCGGTTCATGCACGCGCACCAAACATTCTTCATCAGGCGAGGGCTTGCCTTTTATCAAGGTTAAATGGGTTTCCTGTGATATTTTATCGCGATACGCCACCAAGCGCATTTCACCATATGGAGTAGTCACCATGCGTTCCGCAGCGCGTTCTATCAGCTTTTCAGTTTCACTGCGATAGCGAATTAAATCAGCAATAGTGCCAATTTTAATATGATGTTGTTGTGCTATTGCCACCAAGTCTGGCAGCCGGGCCATTTCACCATCGTCTTTTAAAATCTCGCAAATCACACTTGCAGGTTCGCAATCTGCTAATGCGGCCAGATCACAGCCAGCTTCGGTATGACCAGCACGCACCAATACGCCACCATTGAGTGCCGCCAACGGGAAAATATGCCCTGGACTCACTAAGCTTTTTGCATTGGCATTTTTTGCGACCGCTGCTTGAATGGTGGTGGCACGATCGGTAGCCGAGATGCCCGTTGTGACGCCAGTTGCAGCCTCAATAGATACCGTAAAATTAGTACCTAAACGCGTGCCATTTTTTAGCACCATTGGCGGCAAGCTGAGTTGCTTGCAACGTGCTTCGGTAAGGGTTAAGCAAATTAAACCGCGACCGAATTTGGCCATAAAGTTAATGTGCTCGGCGGTTGCAAATTCAGCCGCGATGACGAAATCGCCTTCGTTTTCACGACTTTCATCATCCACCAAAATCACCATTTTACCACTTTTAATATCGGCAATAATGTCGGTAATCGGGCTAATAGATTTAAGTGGCATTAGCTTCAGCCCATTCTGCTATGCGCTCAACATAACGAGCAATTTGGTCGATCTCAATATTCACTTGGCTGCCCACCTTTAATTGCTTAAGTGTAGTATTTTCTAAAGTGTGCGGAATAATATTTATGTTGAAAGTGTCTTGCTCAATACCGTTCACAGTTAAGCTTACACCATCAATACAAATTGAGCCTTTTTTTGCGATATATTTTGAAATTGTATGCGGCGCGCGTATCGCCAGCAACCAACAGTCACCCAAGTGGTTGAGCTTTACAACCTCTCCCACGCCATCTACATGGCCGCTCACCAAGTGCCCGCCCAGCCTGTCTTGCAGGCGGAGTGCTTTTTCTAGGTTAACTGCTTGTTTTTTATCTAAACCCGAAGTAACACTTAGTGTCTCTTTTGACACATGCGCCTCAAAATGGATATCGTTGCGCTGTGTTACAGTTAAACAAACGCCATTTACAGCAATACTATCGCCGATGAGGATATCGTTCAGTCCTAAGTTTGCCGCAAGGATGGATAGTTTTAGATCATTGCCAATGATTGTAATGGCATCTATTTGGCCAACCGCTTGAATAATTCCAGTAAACATATGGTTTCAACTAGAGTAATGACGCTATAACCTTTATGGGCTATTGAGTTTGTTAGGTAATGTGGCGTATTTTAGCAGGAGTCACCGATATTGCATCCAAGAATTTAAATATTCAGTAATATTCAAGTAAATCTAATCAATAATAAATGTTGGCATACATGTTGCAAAAGTGAACATGCATTCACTTTTTTATTGAACTGGTACTAAATATGTTAACTACTATTATGCAAAAAATTCAGTCGGTTTTACATCAGCAAGATGAGGTAAAAAATCTTGTTTGGATGGACACGTTAACTGAACTAGATGAGCTTGAAGCCCTAAAAGAAATTACAGAGCAGCTTGCAAAAATTCAATTTGATTCAATTGAGAATTTGGATCATCGCATAGAATTAGTGCTTGGAATAGATAGAAAAACCTATCGCCACGCCAAAAAAATAACGCATAAGTATTTGACTATATTGAGATTAAATAAAGATCTAGAATCTTCTATGTACAATGCGGTGTATATGTATCAAAGACAACTTTATGTTGCCTATACACAATTTTTAGATTTTTATTTAAGTCAAAATAAAACGATTTTAAGCAATGAAAAAATCAATTCAATTTTATGCCGTCATTTAAATGCGACCTTTACGATGGCGAAATGGCGTTATTTTGATGATCAACCTGCGCCAATGGGTACCTGGGCTAATGTTTGTAAAGTCATCAAATGTGCCGAAAATTTGTCAATTTTAAATACCAATTTATTTTTGTATGACTACCAAAAGAAAGAAACCAGCATCGCTACCATCTTAAAGCAGGGTTTCATGATGGATACTTTGCATAAAGGTAGCAATTACAGCCGATTACAAATTCAAATGACCGAGCAAGTGCTGAAAGTTTGGGCGACCAACCCATTATTATTAAATAGACATAAGTTAGATAAGTTTCAATTTTTCATTGATGTTGAGGCAGATAAAGGTCCAGAAAGAATCCGTGCGGTCGAAAAGTTTGCTGATTATCGTTTTTGGAAGACAACGCGCCTGGTCGACAAGATTGAAGCTTATCTATGCGCCGTAGATACGCAAAAACCTTTGCATGAGTTCGGCCTAGAGAAAATGGCCTCTACCGAGGCAATTGTGAAATTGTTTAAAAAATTGCGCGTTGATTGGTGCGTAGAGGGCTATGAGCGCCAACGTAGAAAAGAAAAAAGAGAAAAAAGAAACAAACTTATTAATGTTAGTTATGGCTTAGAAGATATTTGCCGCCGACTGAATGCCATAAAGCCTAAGTTGGTGATAGAACCCATACAGGAAGATGATGGTCTCTATGACTTTGAAATGCGAGTTGCGGCACATAAAATAGAGCCACAAGAGCCACAAGTGTATCAGCCTAAGCAAAATAAACTAGGTAGCGAAAACTGGTGGTTGGTGGATGAAAGTGCCAAAGGCTTTGCAGTAGATTTAGGTAAAACCTATAACAGTTGGATAGAACCAGGCAAGCTGATTGGCTATACCACGCCAGAAGATAAGAAGCTGTTGGTGATTGCTGAAATTAAAAGCGTGCGTAAACAAGCAAATGGCACCTTTAGAGCTGGTTTAGAGGTGCTGGGCTCACATGGCACATCTATTGTGGTTGGACGCGTGGACAGAAACAATTTCTCTGAGGCGCTTAGTGGTTATTATGTGAACGAAGCAGATGCGAATACTAGCCAGTTGAATACTTTTCCAGGTTTATTTTTAGATAGCCAAGACGATAGCAAATCGAACAAAGCTTCGTTAATTTTACCAAGATGCGAATACAAGCGCGGTAATAAGCTTAGAATTAACATAGATGGTGACGAAAAAGTGATAGAAATGGGCGCACCTTTAATGAAGCAGCGTGAATGGGTGCGCGTGGCTTTACCCGCATAGCGTTAAGTTTTTCTAAGATGCTTAGCATCTTAGCAGCGAAAAACTGCCTAGGTTTTAATGTTATGATTCATCTTTATGTCTTTGCTATCTCAACTTTCTATAGCCAAATTACCGTTCGAGCTGTTTGTAGGCTTGCGCTACACGCGCGCTAAACGCAAAAATCATTTCATTTCGTTTATTTCACTCACCAGTATGGTGGGCATTGCATTGGGTGTGGCGGCCTTAATTGTGGTACTTTCCGTAATGAATGGCTTCCAGACTGAGTTACGTACGCGTATTTTGGGCGTGGCTTCTCATTTGGAAATTACTGGGGCTAATAATCAATTAGACCATTGGCAAAATCTTGCCGGCCAAGTGGTTTTATATAATAAAAAGCAGGCGCAGCCCGAGATAATGGCTAGCGCACCCTATATCATGGCACAAGGTATGCTGAGTTACGGCCAAGCCGTGCAAGGCGCTTTAGTACGTGGCATCTTGCCAGAGGAAGAAGACAAGGTCGCCGATATAGGCAAACATATGAAAGTGGGTAGTTTGGCCGATTTGCACCCTGGTGAATTTGGCGTAGTATTGGGCACGGATTTAGCCATGGCGCTTGGTGTGAGTGTCGGTGAGAAAGTCGTATTAATGGCACCGCAAGGTCAATTCACACCCACAGGCGTCGTGCCGCGTATCAAACAATTCAAGGTGGTTGGCTTATTTCAAATCGGCATGTATGAGTACGATGCGGGCTTAGCACTGATTCACATGGATGATGCCGCCAAGTTATACCGTATGGGCGACAATGTTTCTGGGCTACGCTTAAAGTTGGATGATTTATTCGATGCCCCAGAAATGGCTGCCAAGTTGGGACAAAATCTACAGGGCAATTACTTTATTACTGATTGGACGCAACAACACGCCAATTTCTTCAAAGCAGTACAAATGGAAAAGCGCGTGATGTTTATTATTTTGACCTTAATCGTTGCTGTTGCCGCATTTAATATCGTTTCAACGTTAGTAATGGCAGTGACTGATAAGCGCGCTGATATTGCCATCATGCGCACGTTTGGCGCTAGCCCGCGCAGCATTATGAGTATTTTTATCGTACAGGGTGCGCTTATTGGCATCATTGGCACGTTGGTGGGCGCGGTTATTGGCGTGTTGATCGCCTTAAATATAGAGACGATTGTCCCATTCATCGAACATTTATTTCACGTACAATTTTTGTCTAAAGATGTATACGCTATAAGCGATTTGCCATCAAAATTAGAGTGGGCAGATGTAATTACCATTGTGATTATGTCATTTATTTTAAGTTTAATTGCCACCTTATATCCCAGCTACAAAGCCTCACAAATCAACCCTGCCGAGGCTTTAAGGTATGAGTAGCATTATTACTTGCAAAAACCTGCGCAAAACCTATACTGGCTTGGATGTTGCCGTGCTTAATGGCATCGATTTGAACGTGAACAATGGCGAGCAAATCGCCATTGTTGGCGTCTCAGGCTCGGGAAAAAGTACGCTGCTACATTTGCTAGGCGGCTTAGATGCGCCAACCAGCGGCTCTGTCGAATTAGCGGGTAGACCTTTAAATGCGCTAACCGAGGCGCGAAAAGGACAATTACGCAACAAATCGCTCGGTTTTGTGTATCAATTTCATCATTTATTGCCAGAATTTACCGCGATTGAAAATGTGGCTATGCCCCTGTTAATTCGCCGCATGCCGCGTGAGCAAGCACTAACTCAAGCGGTAGAAATGCTTAAAAAAGTAGGCATGGGGCATCGGCTAGAGCATATGCCTGGCGAACTTTCTGGCGGTGAACGACAACGTGCTGCGCTGGCGCGCGCATTAGTCACAAGGCCTGAATGTATTTTGGCGGATGAACCGACTGGCAATTTGGATCGTGTGACGGCGAACCAAGTATTCGATTTATTGTTAGAGATAAATAAAGAACAAAATACTAGCTTGGTCGTGGTCACGCATGATTTGGGCTTGGCCGCAAAAATGCAGCGTCAATATCGCTTAGAAGACGGCAAACTTACCTTATTTAGCTAAATGGTTACGCTGGCGCTAGGTTTTGTATTCGGCGCTTGGTTGCTGCAACAGCAAGCCGTTTTACCTAGCCTGCAGGCCGCATGGATATTGGCTCCCAGCCTGCTTGTTTTAATAAAAATTTACTCAATTTCGTTTAAATTCCCAGTACAAAAAATAGCCATTTTTTTGGTTGTAACTTTGTTAGGTTTTTTCTGGGCGGCAACTTTTGCAACGATTCGTTTAAGCGATGAATTGCCCAATAGTTGGGAGCAAAAAAGCATCGATATAGTTGGCGTGGTAGCCAGCTTGCCAGAAGTGACCGAGCGCGGCGAGCGTTTTCAGTTTGAAGTAGAAAAAATTCTGACGAATGGAGCTAAAATTCCGAAACATATTTCGCTCAATTTTTATCGCCAAATTGACCCAGCAAAAGAAACTGAATCGCAAAAACCTGAAAATGCGCCCAGTTTTACAAATTCTTTT
>JANYCB010000080.1 GCA_025360485.1 Methylotenera sp.
CCTAAATCAACGCTTTTGCCTGCGCTGGTGGTTAAAAGATTAAGTGTGACACCGCTAATCGCATCTGTAATGGTATTGCTGGCTTTGACGACGGTAATGCCATCAATATCCAAAATTGCATTTTTTGCTGCTTGTAACTCAGTTAAGTTTTTACCACTACCTGCAGTAGCGGTAGGGTCATACGCCAACTGTGATAAACCCGCAGTATCCGTATGATTACCGTCATCATCAGCCACCGTAATTTTCAACGTATTGACCTCACCACTATCTTTTGAGGTGATAACAAGATGATTGCTTGTACCATCATTCACGATTGTCGCGCTGACGCTAGAGTTAGAAGCATTAATTGCATCTCTAACACCTGCAAGCGTATTGTTTGAACTATCGATTGAAATAGTCACATCCGTTTTAGCCGTATTTGGCGTAAAAGAACTTGGGGTAGGCGGCGTAGTAACTGCAGGTGTAAATGTGCCAAATGAAATGGTTAAAGTGCCAGTACCAACAGGGTCAGTCGTGTTAGCAAAACCCGCTAAAGTTAGTTTTTGCGGTTTTGCCAGCTGATTCACCGTAACTGCATAATTACCTAGCGATGCTGCACCATTAGCGGTTGCTGCAAATACGCTCACATCACCTGAAGTGACTGTTTGTGCATTAAATTTATCTTGGCTGGAAAGTCCTTGTACAGTAGTTTGAAACGTTGACAAAGCACTCCTTAAAGAACCATAAGCTGATATTTTAGTTTGATAGTCCGTTTTTTGTTTATTTACGGCAGTTAATGGCTTTTGCTCTATGCTCATTAAGCTAGTAACGATACCATTGACATCTAGGCCAGAGCCTATCCCTGCTGATGAAATACCCATGTGAATATCCTTTTAAACAAACATCAATCAACAAACCACTTTTAGCACACGTTAAGCTGTTTGCCTAACCACCAGACCTTGCAACTTATCTAAAGTCTTAGACATTGCTAATACTTCTTCATTTGGAATTTGTCTGAGTACCGTTTGCGTTGCTGTATCTACTACTTTAACAACCATGCGCTCAGACTGTTGATCGACTGAGAACTCGATTGTCTGTAGCGCTGGAGCCACATAGTCGTTCAGCTTTTTTACTGCGCCAACCAACACGTCGTTATCTACGTCAACCGCCTGTTTAGACTGTTCTTCAGCCCTCGTTGCTTTAGCAACTGGATTTAATAAAGCAATTTGGCTGCCTGCAACATTTTGCGGGGCAGCCGGCTTTTTTACTGAACCATATGCATCTATTGATGAATTGAACATTTTCGTTCTCCTTTACAAAAGTCCACAGGATTAGTTTCTAACCCTGTGGAAGTTGTGTAAAACTATTTAACTATAAATTAACCTCTTAATAGTGCTAACACGCCATTTGGTGATGAGTTAGCTTGAGCCAACATGGCAGTGCCTGCTTGTTGCAAGATTTGAGCACGTGTCAAGTTAGCTGTTTCTGCAGCAAAGTCTGTATCCATGATGCGTGATTTAGCAGCAGATTGACTTTCTGAAGAAGCCTGTAGGTTACTAACGATGCTGGTAAAGCGGTTTTGCACAGCGCCATAAGTAGCACGGGCACCACTCACCTCTGTAATACCTAAGTCAATTTGTGTAATAGCTAATTTAGCATTTGCTACTGTATCCACTTTGATTGTATTGACAGCTGATTTTGCAGTATCTGAAGCTACAGCAGTTAAATCCACACCAGTAACAGATACTGAATCATTCGCTGATGTACCAGCGCCAACTTGGAAATTAAGACCAGTTGCAGCAGCAGCGCCCAATGTGTTAGTACCGTTAAAGTTAGAATTGCTAGTAACGCGTGTAATTTCAGCTTGTAGTTGTGAAAACTCTGCTGCCAAACTTGCGTTGTCTGTGGTGCCGTTGGCGCCTTGTACCGCTAGTTCACGCATACGTTGTAATGAATCATTCACAGAACTTAAACCTGCATCTGCAGTTTGTGCAAATGAAATTGCGTCGTTCGAGTTACGGATTGCAACGTTCATGCCGCGTACTTGTGAATCCATTTTTGTAGCGATAGACAAGCCAGATGCGTCATCTGCACCACTGTTAATACGCATGCCAGACGACAAGCGTTGCATAGCTGTACTAAGTGAACCTTGTGAAGCACTTAAGTTCTTTTGTGTGTTTAAAGAATTGATGTTGGTATTAATTACTGAAGCCATGATAAATCTCCTAAATATAAGTTAAGTTTCAATTACAACCTACTGCTTAAGCGTTGCAATTCACTATGAATTGCGTTGCAGTTAAAAGTGTTATCGGTAAGCTTTTGAGAAAATTTAGGGTAAGCTCTAAAATTTGTTTCTATTGCAACTTTTCTCACGAACTTGTTTTTCGTCTCTTACCGAATAAGCAGTCCCGATGTAAATGATGTCGGCAGTAATTTTTAAATCTTTAGGATCATGCAAATACCTTTGGCTTTTATTAACTAATCTCTCATTAAATTAAATAACTTAAATTCCGCCTCAACAAGCGACTGTTCTGCGTGTTAAAGGGCTAAGGCTAAACTGCTAGCTTAAGTTTTAAGTATTGAATATCTACTATGATATCCATTAACTTTTGAGAATAAAGAAGTAATACAGGGGGGAAAACAGGTTAAATCTTGAGTTCGTAAGCTGGGATGTGAGTTAGAGGGATTAAATCAGGCATTCGATAACAAATATAAAACAAACGCATACTGAAGAGCGTTATAGACAGCTATTTAGCTTTATCCATTCAAACCTGGTGCTATTTTGTTTGCGTCCAGCGGCATAATTAGTTGTAGACTAAATTATTCTTGATTGCATAGTGTGTTAATTCGGCATTGTGGCGTAGATGCATTTTATCCAATAGCCTCGTACGATACATACTTACAGTTTTAACCGAGAGTGATAACTGGTCTGCAATTTCTCCTACCGATAATCCTGAAGAAATCATCACCATCGTCTGGAATTCACGGTCTGAAAGCGTTTCATGTGGCGATTGCGGTTTTTCCATACCCACTTGATTTGCCAATATCTCTGCTACTTCTGGTGTAATAAATTTTTTGCCTTTTGCCACAGTGCGAATTGCATTAAGTAAATCAGTGGAAGCACTTTGCTTACATAAATAACCCGCAGCGCCAGACTTCAAAGCGCGAACAGCATATTGATCTTCCATATAAGTAGACAACATGAGGACTGCGATATGACTATTCTCACCTTTAACATATTTAAGTACATCCATGCCACTACGGTCTGGCAGAGAAATATCCAGCAGCAACACATCAGCATTGAGTTCACGCGCAAGTTTTATTGCTTCTGTGCCATTCGGCGCCTCAGCAATGACTTCTATATCGTCCGTAGCTAATATAATCTGATTTATGCCAACTCTCAATATTGCATGATCGTCTACAATGATTACTTTAATTTTATGATCTTTCATACATTAAATTCCTTATGCACTGTAGTTATTTCGACAATTGTGTGTGTGTTTTCATCAGTTAAAAATGCAGGTTTTAGATTCGAATCAGCTTGAAATAGACTGTTTTCGTTAGCTGTAGTAAGTGACTCTGCTGAGAACCCAGTCATTGCTGCACAATTTCTTTGCTTCATGTTATTGGCTACAAGCAAGCTAGCTAATGGTTCTGCGGCAATTAGGTTATTAAACATTTTTCTAAAATTATTCATTTGCATGTTCAGCTTTTTGTTTATGAGTAATTGGATAATCGCAAACAACATGCCAGCTTTTGCTCTGGCTTGTTAAGCCAAGCAATTAGTTGTGAAATGTGGATGTTTTAATTGAAAAACTAGAAAGTTAGTACTGAACTACTTAGGATGTTATAAGGTTTAGTGTGATTGAGTTCACTCACCTATATATGACGAAATTACTAAATTGGAAGTTTAACCGTGATGACCGTGCCTTGTTTATCTGCAGTGGGTTTAGAGATTCTAAAGCTGCCATGCAATGCGATTGCACGCTCCTGCATTCCACGCAAACCAAACGAATCGGTTTTTAGTTTATCATCCGATTTTATGCCAATGCCATTATCACTGATGGTCAACGCCACTTCATTTGCACTTGCAATCAAATCTACATTCACCTGCGTGGCATGCGCATATTTAGCAATATTTGACATCGCCTCTTGGCAAATGCGAAACAGTGCAGTCGCCTGATCTGTCGCGGTTGTGATCTCGGTTTGGTTGCAGCTGAACAAGCAAGTAATCCCTAATTTATTTTCAAACTCTTTTACTTGCCACTCAATTGCATCCACAATGCCTAAATCTAAGATATTCGGTCTTAAGTTTCCAGAGATTCTATGAACTGTCTCAAATGTATTGTCTACAATAGATTCCAAATTTTTTGTTTTCTCTTTTAAATCTTTCTGATCTTCTTTAAGCTGACTGGTAATTGAAGTGAGGCCCATCTTAATCGCCGTCAAATTCCCGCCCAAATCATCATGAATTTCGCGCGCGATTTTGGTACGTTCCTGCTCTTTTATTTTATTGATATGTTCTGTCAGTGCAGCCAAATCATGCCGCGATTTCTCAATCTCTAGCCTCTCGTTCTTACTTTGAGTGACATTTAACATGATGCCATCCCATTGAATTACACCACTGCTAAACACTCTAGGTGTAGCACGTAGATTAATCCATTTAGTATCTTGCCAACCGTCAATCCATACTCGGCCTTCCCAATCTAAAGGCTTAACCACGGCAGCAGATGCTTTGATGCGCGTACGTAGTTTTACATGATCTCTTGCATTCATCATTGCATATAATAGTTTAGAGTCTTGCCTCAGATCTTCAGGTTCTAACCCAAGTAACGCTTTACAACCATTACTTAAATATACAAAACTGATTTCGCCATCACTATCCGCCTGAAACTGACAAACAAGGCCGGGGGTATTGGCAACAAGCGCCTGAAATCTAGACTCGCTCTCATTTAATGCGTGGACCACCTTTTCATTGGAGGATAAGTCATTCTTTATAATTAGAACGTACTCCTTTTCGCCTAACTGCATCAGCATGACGCGCAATTGGTAATTGTCAGCACTACCGATAACTGAGCCATGATCCAAAGACATTTCAACAAAGTGCGCTTGGCTTCGGCTATGTTTCACTTGTGTCTCAAGCACTTTTTTACTCACACCCAGCATGTTATCTATGCTTTCTCGCTTAAAACTATCAATATCTAGACCAGTTTTCTCGCGAGCGCTTTCACTCATATACACCATTTGCATGGTTGAAGCATCAATTAGATAAACTTCATCCGATACACCAAGCATCATGGCTTTTAGAAATAATTGAGCATCAGCTATTGGAAACAAATTAAATGACCTTATCTATCCAAACTAAATAATTTTTTAAGTAACATATTGACGAAATTATTATCAACTATCATTTAACTTTCAACAATACTATTCAAATCAATTTCGGTCATTACACGATTTTTACCTGTCCTTTTGGCTAGATACATCGATTGATCTGCGCGATGTATCACGGTAGCTTCTGTTTCATCATTTTTAAGTAGTGCAACCCCCGCACTAAACGTAATCAACAATCGCTCATCGTTCGCCAGGAAAAACTGTTTTGTTAATGCTCGTTGCAAACGCTTAACCGTCGTCACTGCTTGATCAAGATCGGTATCTGGTAACAATATAACAAACTCTTCACCCCCTAGTCGCGACACGATATCCGTCGGTCTTACCGTCGTTTGTATGACCTTTGCCAAATGTTGCAATGCTGTATCCCCAACATTATGGCCATAGGTGTCGTTCAGTCTTTTAAAATTATCAATATCTAGTAAAGCAACGCTTAACGGGCTACCTCCACGTTGCGCACGTGCAATTTCTCTCACCATGGCTTCATCAAGACCGCGCCGATTAAGTACGCCAGTCAATTGATCCACACGTACCGCTTCGCTTAGCTCAGAAAGCTCTTCTTGTAATTTGCGAATTTTTGCCTGTGACGATTCAACATTGTCGCGCTGTTGCAACAATACTTCACGAGACCGCACAATCTCAGTTTGCATTGTATGCGTATCTTGCATCAAGTTTTCAAGAATCTCATTAATTTGTAAAATATCCTCAGTTTCGGATAACTTTCCGGCATAATTTTCAATTTTTTCTTGATATGAGCCGCTCGAATCGGACATGTGGCCTAAACGATCGACAAAAGTGGATATCATATTTTTGAAAGAACTTTTAGCTTCGTTCAAGCTATACTTCAGCATCCCTTGTTTAAAAATCACTTCTTTTAAGCTTTTTTCCGCATCAAGAATCAATGCTCTTTCAAGTGGACTCGAAACAATGGTTTGTACTACTGCAATCTGTCCACGTATCCATTCGTCATCGGCAACTAATTCGCTAATATTATCAATTAACAATTTAAGCAATCTCAATAAATCTTGTTTCATTCCTTCTTCATTGGCGCCAATCAGCTCAACACGCACCAATAGCGCTCTAAACTGTTTGGCCATAAACTGCCAATCTTTTAACTTACGCGCCTTTTCAGTCAGGATAAAAATTTCACGCGCTTCCTCTTTAAGTTCAGGATAGCCATCTAATCTTGGAATCAGCCCATGATTGAGTGATTGTTTCAGCATATCTTGCAAGATGCGGAAAGTTTCTTGAAATTGGTCTTTATCATACTTGGCTTCAGTAGCTATTTCAGCCAACTCGGTGTTTGCAATAGTGACTTGAGGTGTGCCAATAGAAGGATTTTGAACTTCATCTTCCAGACTTTCTGCGTCGATTAATGTACTAGATTGTAGCTCTACATTGTTAATAATGCTGTATTGCTCCCAGCCATTAGCCATGGTCTGTATTTTTTGAGCTAAAAGTGGATCATTACGAAAGTTAATGAGCACTCGCTCCAATGATTCTTTCTTTGTCGACAAATCCAGTCCTATGTGTTTAGTATTCAACCCTTGTAAAAGACCCCGAATAGCATCTGGCCATTGTTTAGAAAACGTAACACTTGCGTCCATACCATCACCTAACAATGCTGGTAATTTAGCCCAATTCTCATTTTTTAATAAGTTTTCCCAACGATTGATCCAATTATTCTGTTCTGTCGTTTTACTTGGCAGCTGCTTGAGCGCTTTTCTAATAGAGCTTTCCAAGTTTTCTGTCATTGGAATGCTAGCTACTTCGTTATAAACTAGGCGATAGTTTTCGGGGGTAGGCTCCACACGACGTACTGCCATCTGCTTGAAAGTTTCACGAGCGATGTCTATTGGCACGGGCGCAGATTTATTTTGTTTACTGACATTAAGCATAGTATTCAATGACCGATTAGCTTTTATCAAAAATTATATTAGTTATATTTTCCTACTTATACTCAAAATCAAAAGCAAATTGAGTGATACTTTTATTGCTCTATTTTAAATAAACGCTCACTGACCACACTTAATCTTAAACAGTTAAAGTTGATAGGTTTATGAAAAATCCCACCAAGCGCTGTGGCGAATGCGGTAAATTAAGGTAAAATCATTGCTGGCGGGCCTCCCCGCATTGTAAAGTAGCCAATCTGGTCAGATGCGGAAGCAAGCAGCCACAACTATTGAGCAAGTGCCGGGGCAAGGCTCGCCTCTCTTAATTTATTTTCATTCATTATTTTGCCCTAAAAGTTAGAGACGAAAAGGCAATTTTCAGCTAAAGTTTAGGTTATGTCATATCAAGTATTAGCGCGAAAATGGCGCCCAAAATCGTTCGAAACCCTAGTCGGCCAGCCGCATGTCGTACGTGCGCTAACGAATGCGCTAACCCAACAAAGGCTTCATCATGCCTACTTACTCACTGGTACACGTGGCGTGGGAAAAACTACGCTTGCGCGCATTTTGGCTAAATCCCTTAACTGCGAAACTGGCATCACGGCTACACCTTGCGGCGTCTGCAATGCCTGCACAGAAATTGATCGTGGTCGTTTTGTTGATTTATTAGAAGTAGATGCCGCGAGTAATACGCAAGTAGATGCTATGCGTGATCTGCTCGATAATGCGCAATATGCGCCCACGGTGGGCCGCTTTAAGGTGTACATCATCGATGAAGTACACATGCTATCTAAAAGCGCCTTCAATGCCATGTTGAAAACACTAGAAGAGCCACCAGCACACGTTAAATTTATTTTAGCCACCACTGACCCACAAAAAGTGCCTGTGACCGTGCTAAGCCGTTGTTTGCAGTTTAATTTACGGCAAATGGCAAGCACAACGATTGCTGAGTATTTACAAAGTGTTCTCACACAAGAAAATATTACTTTTGAGCCTGCCGCCATTAACCTGATTGCACGCGCCGCAGCAGGCAGTATGCGTGATGCGCTTTCGCTGACCGATCAAGCCATTGCTTACGGCAACCAAACCGTGAATGAAGCCGAAGTGCGCAGCATGTTGGGCGCGATTGACCAGAACTATTTATATGAAATTATTCAATCACTTATACAAGGTAATGGCGTTGCCTTGATTGAAAAAGCGCAAAGCATGCAAATGCGCAATATTGCATTTGAAGCAGCACTGAATGATTTGGCTAATATTTTGCATCAAATTGCCATGTCACAAACTGTACCCGATTCACTCGCCAACGACTTACCCGAACGCGCCATGCTGTTAGATTTAGCACAAAAATTATCACCAGAAACTTTGCAGTTATATTATCAAATTGCGTTGCTAGGCCGCAGGGATATAGGCTTAGCACCAGATGAATATGCAGGTTTTACCATGACTTTACTGCGTATGTTGGCGTTTTCCCCAACTGAAAAAGTGTCAGAAAAAGCTTCAGAAAAAAATACTGAAAAATCAGTGCCAAACACTCAAGCTGTTGTGCAAAAGATTGAAATCGCTACTGTAACTTCTACACTGACTCAGCCAGTTGAACCAGTTGCACTTAAACAAACAGAATCTGAACCCCTTGATTCCATCAAAAATGATGCTCTGGAAGCCGTGCCGATATTGGCTTCCAGCACTGCTATTTCAGACACGTTTTTTGATGGTAATTGGCGAAAATTAGTTGAGCAAAGCCTCAAATTAGGTTTGGCACGGGCGCTAGCGCAAAACTGCGAGATGATTGCTTATGATGAAACTAGCATTACCTTGCGCGTTGCAGAAAGTCAAAAACACTTAATCAGCGCTAGTTATCAAGAAAAATTATCGAGTGCGATTAACGATTATTTTGGTAGAAAAATTCGCTTAAACTTTGAAGTGAATGCGGAAACCAATGCTGAAATCAATACGCCCGCGAAGCAAAATGCCAACGAAAAAGCAACAGTGCAAGGCAACGCAGAGGCCGCCATTATGAATGATGGCTTTGTACAGGCTTTAATGAATGATTTTGGCGCAACCATCATCCCAAATAGTATTAAACCCGTTTAATCAATTAAATAGCCAAGGAGAAAAATATGATGAAAGGTGGCATGGGCAACATGATGAAACAAGCCCAAATGATGCAAGCTAATATGCAAAAAGCACAGGCCGAACTTGCAGTTACCGAAGTTGAAGGTGTAGCGAGCAATGGCATGGTAAAAATCACGATGACCTGCAACAACGCTGTGAAGCGCGTGTTCATTGACGAGGCTGCCATGGACGACCGTGAAACGCTTGAAGATTTGATGTTGATTGCTTTAAACGATGCCAGAGCCAAGGCAGAAGCGACTAGCGAGGCGCGCATGAAAGGCATGATGCCAGCTGGTCTTAAACTGCCCTTCTAAGCTAACATTTAAATTATCTTGTGAAAAATCCGCCTGCCCTAGAGCAACTCATCGATTCGCTGCGCTACTTACCTGGCGTGGGGCCAAAATCGGCCTTGCGCATGGCATATTACCTGCTGCAACGCGATAGAAGGGGTGCTAGTAAACTAAGTAAAAGTTTAGAAAATGCGCTGCAGGTGCTTGGCCACTGCACACTATGCAATAATTTCGCTGAAACCAGCATTTGTGCACTATGCGATTCTGAAAAGCGTGAGTCGTCACAATTATGCGTAGTAGAAATGCCAACAGATTTAATGATGATGGAACAAACACAATCTTACGGTGGCATGTATTTCGTGTTGATGGGTCGATTGTCACCATTAGATGGTATTGGCCCAAAAGAAATTAACTTGGATAAACTCATTAAACGTGCGCAAGATGGTCTTGTGCGTGAAGTGATTTTAGCTACTAATTATACCGTAGAAGGTGAAGCGACTGCACATTACATTAGTGAGCTTCTTAAAACACGCGGCGTTCTTGTCAGCCGTATTGCGCGTGGCTTGCCGATGGGTGGCGAGATAGAATATGTCGATAGCGGAACGCTAGCGCAATCTATTTTAGAGCGCAGAGCTGTTTAAAACTAAATCAAATCCAAAAGCGCTTTAGGCTCATCTATTAAGGCATCTGCGCCCCATTCATAGGGTTTGTCAGTAACATCTATATAGCCAAACAAGGCTACAACAGTTTTTAAGCCCGCCGCCTTACCTGCCTGAATATCACGTTCCGCGTCACCAACATACAGGCAATGCTGTGGGCTAACGCCAATTTGGCTACAGGCTAATAATAAAGTCTCTGGCGAAGGTTTTGGTTTTGCCGCATCATCCCCGCTCACTACGCAAACCGCGCGCTTATCCAAACCCATACTTTCTATTAAACGTCTTGTAAACCTACCTGGTTTATTGGTGACAACTCCCCATTTTAAACCTTTATTTTCAATGGCTTGCAATAACTCTGCAATGCCCTCTAATAGCTCAGGACTGCGCATAAAAACGGTATCGTAAATCGCTAAATATTCATCGCGCATGGCAATAAAACTGGCATCACTTGGTGTAATGCCAAAGCCCAATCCAATTAAACCACGCGAGCCGTGCGATGCAAACGGGCGTATGGCAGCTTCACTTAATGGTTTTCTACCATGCTGTTTTAGTTGAATATTGAGCGCGTGGCCTAAATCGGGAGCGGTATCTACAAGTGTCCCGTCAAGGTCGAAAAGTATCGTACTGATCAACTCTAGCTCCTAATCATATGCATCATATAATTCACAGAAACATCACCACCTAGCCAATAATGCTGCGTGATGGGGTTATAACTCATGCCAATTTGATGATTGAGAGACAGGTCTGCAACCCGCGCCCAACTTGCTAACTCGGAAGGTTTGATGAATTTTTTATAATCGTGCGTACCGCGCGGCAGCATGTTTAAAATATACTCGGCACCAACCACTGCTAACAAATAGGCCTTTGGGTTGCGATTAATCGTCGAAAAAAATACGTGCCCGCCAGGTTTAACTAAAGCCGCGCAAGCGCGAACCACGCTAGCAGGGTCAGGCACGTGTTCTAGCATTTCCAAACATGTCACCACATCGAAACTTTCTGGTTGTTCTTCCGCTAATTTTTCGACTGCAATTAAGCGATAATCAACGTCAACCCCGCTTTCTAGGCCGTGCAAATGCGCCACTTTCAGCGCCTTTTCGCCTAAATCGATACCTGTTACTTTTGCTCCTTTTTCAGCTATAGATTCGCTCAATATGCCGCCACCGCAGCCTACATCTAACACAGTCTTGCCATTTAACGAAACCGCTTTATCGATGTAATTTAATCGTAACGGATTAATATCGTGAAGCGGCCTAAATTCACTGGTTTTATCCCACCATTTATGCGCTAAGTCACTAAATTTATTAAGTTCTGTAGTATAAAAATTACTCATATTGTTTGCTCGCTTGACCTAAATTGTGCCACTTTATTCTGCCACTTATTGATAATATCGCTTAATTCTTGTGGTTCAACATTGCTATAGACACCGTCGCTACTATTCGGTTTGTGATATTTTAAATCGCCATTCACCCACACATGGCTAACTTGCTCTCGCCCAGCCACGTACACCAAATGCGAAGCCACATCAAAACAAGGCCGCATGTTCATATCGCTCATTCTCACGGCAGTTAAGTCAGCCAATTTGCCAGTTTCTATGGAGCCTATTTTGTCATCCAAACCTAAAGCCTTAGCTCCATTGATAGTGGCCATGCGCAAAACTTCATGTGCAGAAACAGCTGTCGCATTGCCGCTCTGCCCTTTGGCTAGCAATGCAGCTAGGCGCATTTCAGCAAACAAATCTAAGCGATTGTTACTTGCTGCACCATCAGTCCCCAAGCCAATATTGACGCCATGTTTAGCATATTCAGCAATCGGGGCAATACCAGAAGCTAGCTTTAAATTTGAGCTTGGGCAATGCGCAATACTACAACCATGCTCGATCAACAATTTAATTTCCGCGTCATCCAAATACACACAATGCGCAAAAGTTAAATTGGGTCCTAATAAACCCAAGTTCGCCAATCGGTTTAACGGCCGCAAACCATGTGTTTTCTCGCTTTCGCTAATTTCATGTTGCGTTTCATGCATGTGGGTATGCACGCCAATATTCACTTGCTCGGCTAGCGTCATAATGCGCTGAAACGTCGCGTCTGTAACGGTATAAGGCGCATGCGGCGCAAAACTGAAGCTAATCAACGCTTCGTCACGTAGCGCATCGCGCGCCTCTAAGCCTTGTTGAATATAGCTTTCCGCATCATTAGCGTAATTAGTGGCAAACTCTAACACCACAAGCCCTAAATTTGCACGCATACCAATTTTTACACACGCCTCGGCAGCGGCAAGTGGGTGAAAATACATATCATTAAAAGTGGTCATGCCGCCACTTAGCATTTCTGCACATGCCAGCAGCGTGCCATCATGTACAAAATTGAGCGACATCAATTGCGCCTCAGCAGGCCAAATATGCTGCTCCAACCAAGGCATCAGAGGAAGATCATCAGCTAAACCACGCATTAAGTTCATGGCCGCATGTGTGTGGCAATTAATTAAACCTGGCATTAATACCTGATCATTTAACTGAACAGTTTCGTTGGCTTGATATCGGTCATGCACAGCAGTGATTGCGCAAATGTCAATAATGACGCCCGATTGAATAATTACAGCTTGATGTTCTAACAAAGTATTTTGGGGAATAATAGGTAGCAGCCAGCGTGCTTCAATGATTAAATCTGCTTTTATCAAATCAACGTTTTTATTCATTTTGCCATTATAGCGATTTAAAGCACCTTCTATAAAATCCAGACAATAAAAATCCCCGCTTTGGCGGGGTTTTTTATTAAGAAATCCGACTTAGTTACAGCCAGTCTCTTTTTGACCTTCGGCCTTGATTGTTACACGACGGTTAGGTTGTAAGCAAGAAATCAGTTTCTTCGTTGCTTTGTTACCTTTACATTGCACAACAGGCTCAGATTCGCCTTTACCCACAGATGAAATAATGCCTGAATCTACACCTTGAGCAACTAAGTAATCTGCAACTTGTTTAGCACGACGCTCTGAAAGTTTTTGGTTGTAAGCATCTGAACCAATACGATCAGTGTGACCTGTAACAATCACTGCTTTGATTTCTGGATTAGCTTTAATTTTAGCAGCCGCTTCATCTAATGCAGCTTTACCTTCAGCTTTTAAGTTTGCTTTATCAAAACCGAACAGTTTTTCTGCACCAACAGTAATCGTATCCATTTGTGGAGTACATTTTACTGGTTCTGGAACTGGCTCAGGAGCCGGTGCTGGAGCTGGTTCTGGCGCTGGCTCTACTGCAGCGATTGGCGCTGGTTCTGGCGCTGGCTCAGCCACTACTGGTGCCGGTGCGCCAAAACGAATTAAACCACCTAAATTAAGCAGCGTATTAGCTACTGTGCTAGTGTTGTCAGCAGCACCTAATGCTGTTCTGCCAAGAGGAGCACGGCTCCATTGTTCACGCAAATCAGCTTGCAAGCCAATATTGTCGCTGAAGAGATATTGTGCGCCTAAACCAACGTTACCCAACCATGATGTTTTGCTCGAAGCACCTGCAGCGCCAGGAAATGAATAATCAACCTTATTACGAGCAGCACCTAAACCAGCCAATAAGAATGGGCGGAAATTGCTACGACTAAACATGTACAAAGCATCTAAACCCAGTGAAGTTTGTTTATAACGTCCAGAGGAACCTACAATACCTGTATCTTGGCGAGCAGTGTCATAGCCTAAACCACCTTGTACGTCCCAGCTTTCGCTTAACTCTTTACCTAATTTCAAAAATACGCCTGGGCCATTTTTAGCATTCAAATCGCTATCTGTATTGACATAGCTAACGCCCGGTAATGCGTACCATGCGCCACGGAACATATCTTCAGCTGAGGCTGTAAAGGCTGTAAGACTGAGTGTTGCTGCAACAGCAAGACCGACTAATTTCTTATTCATTGTAAAAACTCCTTGGTTATCAAACTTCAAACAAACATTAAATCAACTATCCACTCATAAACTATACTTAATCTAGACTAACTATGCAACGCTAACCGCTTGCTTTCTTGCGCTTTTTCGTTAATTTTGTTGTGTGAGCGCAACATATCTCCAACTTCAATAACCTTGACGCTACTTAAATCACTTTTTCGCGATAAGTTTTTACACACCCCACCTCTAAAACCAATGTATGTTGGATTGTATTCTATTAAAAAATCTATATGTTGTGGTCTCAGCGACCCAGCCAAACCCGATTTTAAATGGTATTGATGACAAGTTTGTGTAAAATTTTGTAATTCGTGCTTAGTTTGCACTTGTAACAAATTTTCCTGCTTTATTTTCGTGTCTAGCATCGCTCCCCAAAAACCCGCCAGCTTTATTAATTCCAGTAAATTAAAATCGATTGCTTCATCAGCAAAAAATACCGCCACAATTTTAATACCCCTGCTGACTAAGCTTTGTATAGTCCGCTCAAAATTGTTCGTATAAAAAAGCGGCGATATCGCGATTTTAATCATGTCCACGCCCAATAACGCGCGCGCTTCAATATCTTGAACTAGTTCAATTAAAGAGCCATGTTGCTCACCTACCGTTGCGCTAACCAATCCACGCCCATTTATAGCTTGTAAAATTCGTTTTGTTTCTTGTAAATCTAGCGCTCCGAGCGCACCTATGTTGGGATCTTTTAAATCGATAATGTTCACGCCAAGATCAAGCGCCAACATGGCCTCCTCAACATTTTTGACGCTAATTAATAACTGCGTCATGCTTGATTTTCTCCTAATTGTTCAGCATAAAAATTATCTATTTTTTCCATCAACCAACCCCAGGCTTGGTTCTCACGTTCGCCAGCAGTTTTATCAATAGCTATTTGCAAATACTGCAACTCTGTCTGAATTTTTTCGCGTGGCAACATGTGCAATCGGCTGGCGAGCACCGCTAATTCTAATACTGCAGCTTGCGCACGGTTAAACCCTTGAAAAGACTGATGATTTTCTTCAGTTATTTTTTTCATGACTAACTGTGGCCGTATTTCGTCTTCACGCACTTCAACCAGCACTAATTCGGCGTGCGATAAACAATCAGAAAGCCTGAAGCCCTTGATTTTATTGGCTTGCGTAAGTTGCCATACTTGCCGATTGGTAAGTGCGCCAGCGAAAACGCGCACATCATCGGTAAGATTCATTACTGCATTTTTAGTCACGAGAATATTATCCAATGTCCTCGAAGGTTTGTAAGGTGAAATCACGATGTAGTCATTCTCATGGCGCACACCAAATGGCGTCACATGTGGGTTTCCTGCCAAATCGACACTGATAATAATCGTTTCAAAAATCATATTATATTGGCTTTTTCTTGGCTTGCTTTTCTTTCAAGGAAGCCTCGCGATGACTTTTTCTGTCGTCCGTTTTTTGAACTGCATTTGAAACACCCCAATTTAATTCCTCATCCTGCACATAACGCTTACCGAGCTGATACGCAATTTGCGCACGCGCCAACTCAACACCAAGGTAAAACGCGTGTGAGGCATCGTTTTCTACTTTTAAATCCGCATAAAATGCAAATGGATCAATCGCTTGTAGAATTCCATCGCGGTTATATACATGCACCCCAGCATTACTTACCATAATTCTAAAACTAGGGTCTTTAATTTGACTCGCAATTTCGGCGATTTCGTCAGCATTGTAAGAAAACGGCTTTCTATCATGCAAACCCAGCAAACCATTGCTGTATCCGCGCGGCAGCCTGTCATCTAGCTTAGCAGCATACATGACACGGCGCGCATTATCTGCTTCTGCAATCGCATTGATAGCATGCGGGCTGACTGAAGTTGCCAGCACTGCGTTGATATTCAGCTCACTGATTAAGCCAAATAAAATCGCGTTGATGCCTGTGGTATCGGCGTCGGTGAGCTCGGTTAAGTTGCCAATGCCCATCATTATTTGTATTTGAGGATATTTTTTGCGCAGTTTGTGATAACGCACGATCGAATTAGCTAGCCCAAAATGTATCGGATCCAATATCGCATCGGCAATAAATGGCTTGCCTTTTTTAAGGCAAATTTCAATGGCGCGGTAAAGTGAAGCCAAATTACCCGGTTTGGCAGGAATAAGCACTGGTGCGGCTTCCGTGGCATCGGCAATCCACAACGTTTTTTCGGTTAAGCTCAATAAATAGTCTACACCTGCTTTGCCCGCCAGCAAAAGTTCTTCAGTATGCATGGAATCGACACTGACTTTAAAGCCTGCCGCTTTCAGTGCTTTAATTGAATCCGCTAAGTGTAAAAATGGCTTGCCTGGCAGGCAACCTAAATCAATGACATTTGCGCCACGCGCCCTGAATTGATTGGCTTTGACGATAATTTCATCTACTGTTAAATCAGGCGCATCCACAATCTCAGCAAAAATCTGTACGCTGTATCGGCTTAAATCGGGCGACTTTCCTTGTTGCCCAAAATATTCGGGCAAATCTTTCAAATCCTCCGGCCCGCGCTCAACGGGAATGCCATATTGGCGGTGCAATTGGCTTAAATCGCCTTGACAAAGCCCAGGTAAAATCATCTTACTGGCGTCACCTGTGTTTTTTAAGCGACGTGCGATCATTTCAGGCGTCATCAAAGCGGCCACAGAAACGCCCATTTGTTCGACGCGATATTTAAATTGGGGCGTCTTTGGATTGCTTTGCACTTCTTGCAACATCTTATTAAGGCTCTTTTCAGCCAGTTTTCCTGTCAAAAAAAGTAAACTGTCTTTTTTCACTTAACTTGATTAAGTCTAGTATGAATAGCGTAAGTTAAAGTTTCAATACTCGCCACCACCTGTGTGGCCTCGAAGCTAGCTAGCTTTTCCACATTATCTAAATCGATTTTGCGCGGGAACACCTTGACCAGATTGTTTCGTGGCGCTTCAGACTCTAGTTCTGGCGCGGTATCACAAGCAAACACAATGCTTGGCACGCGTGTTTTTCCAGCTTGTGCAAATAAATTTGAAACTAAACTATCAGAGAATCCGTAAGCCAATTTTGCGATGGTATTAGAGGTAGCAGGTGCAATAACCAGCGTATGATACTTGCCTTCGTAAAACAGCTCCACAGGCACGCTACTAGCGGTTTTATCTTGATAAATTTTATGGCCAGTCGCGTCCAATTGCATCTGAAAGCCATATTGCTTAATGATTTCCGCCGCGGCACGACTTAAAAAAATATCTGTGTTTTCTAGCGTTTGCAGAATCTGTAAAGCTTCGCGCAAATAATGTCCAGAACCAGTGATTGCCCAAGCTAGACGCTGATTTTGCATGCTTATCTGCTATGCAAAGGGGTGTTCTATGACAATCGTTTCATCACGCTCAGGGCCTGTTGAAACAATCGCAATTGGCACGCCACATAGGGCTTCCAAGCGTTTTAGATAATTTTGTGCGGCTTTAGGCAAGCCATTCCATGTTTTAACGCCAAAAGTATTGTCGCTCCAGCCAGGCACAGTTTCGTAAATTGGTTTGCAGCCAGCCACATCATCTGCGCCAACTGGTAATAAATCTATTTTTTTGCCATCCAGCTCGTAACCGACACAAATTTTAAGTTCTTTAATGCCATCTAGCACGTCAAGCTTTGTGATGCATAGGCCCGTTAGGCCATTAATACGCGCTGAACGACGTAACGCAGCCGCATCAAACCAGCCACAACGACGCTTACGTTTAGTCACCGTACCGATTTCTTGGCCTTTTACTGACATTTGCGTGCCTGGTGCGCCTTCACTATCAATATCCAATTCACTTGGGAAAGGACCGCCGCCTACACGCGTGGTGTAGGCTTTAGTGATGCCTAAAACATAATGCAACATATTGGCACCAACGCCCGTGCCTGCTGAGGCTTGCCCTGCAATACAGTTGCTTGAAGTGACATACGGATAGGTACCATGATCAATGTCTAATAGCGTACCTTGAGCGCCTTCGAATAACAGATTTTCGCCTCGGTCATTGGCTGCGTAAAGGTCTGCTGAAATATCAGAAATCATGGGTTTTAGGGCAATCGCTTGCGCCATGCTGGCATCATATTGTTGATTAAAATCAACCGCTTGCGCACCAAGGTAATTTGTCAGTACAAAGTTATGGTAATCCATCACTTCATGTAACTTTTCTGCAAAGCGCTCGGGATAGAATAAGTCATACACACGTAAGGCTCTGCGCGCGACTTTGTCTTCATAAGTTGGGCCAATGCCTTTGCCAGTAGTACCGATTTTTTTATCAGCGCTGCGTTTTGCCTCACGCGCGACATCTACCGCCACGTGGTGACTTAAAATAAGTGGACAACCTGGGCTTACTTTTAAACGATTTTTAACTTCTAAACCGCCTTTTTCCAGCTCAGCAATTTCACTTAATAAATGTCCCGCATCAAGCACTACGCCGTTACCGATATAACAATTAACGTTGGCGCGCACAATGCCTGAGGGCACTAGGTTTAATTTATAGACGCGCTGCGCTGCGCCTTGGCCGACAACCAGCGTATGGCCTGCATTATGTCCGCCCTGAAAGCGCACCACGCCTTGCGCATTGTCGGTCAACCAGTCGACGATTTTGCCTTTGCCTTCGTCGCCCCATTGGGTACCAATAACCACTACATTTTTTGCCATAATTTACTACTTTTATTGAAATTAACTATATAATTGCTTCGATTTTCCATTCGTCACCAACTTGCACCAATTGCCTATCGCAATTGAGTTCGGCAACATCTAACACAGCATCTGGCAAAGCTTGAATCACTATTTGTCCAGTCGCACGCAAAGCTTCAATTTTAGCAAGTAAGTTTTTCGCACTTCCAGCAGGCGCTAAAATAGCATTTGCCAAAACTGCAGGACTTAGTGCGGTGACCACACCACGCAAATCCAAGCTAAACCCTGTCGCAGGGCGAGGGCGACCAAACGCCACGCCCACTTCGTCGTAGCGTCCACCTAAAGCTAGAGGTCCTGCGTAGCCTTTTGCATAGGCTGCAAACACAATACCGCTGTGGTAGTGATAGCCGCGTAGCTCGCACAAATCAAATGAAATATGCACGTTTAAATCTGCCAATTGGTTCGCAACTGCACGCAGATCATTTAACGCTTTAGTGATGGTGGGAATCTTAGGTAGCAGCACTTGCGCCTTATCAAGTATAGCCACAGTACCATTTAAATCGGTTAAGTTAACCAGCGCTTGCTGAATGTCAGCTTCCAAATCAACAGTTAAAGTGGCTACGCTGGCTTTATCTTTGCTCTGCAAAGCTGCGTATAAAGCCTGCTCAAGACTTGCATTGATATTGCCCGCTTTAACTAAACTTTCAAAAATTGCGACATGACTAAAATCAATGTGTAACTCGCTCAAACCCAGTAACTGTAATGCTTTAATCATCAAACGTTGAATTTCAATATCGCTTTCAATACCGGCGTGACCAAACAACTCCGCTCCCACCTGCAGTGGTTCACGTGTCCTAGCAAGGCCATCTGGCTTGGTGCGCAACACTGCTCCCGCATAACAAAGGCGGCTAACGCCTTGCTGATTAAGCATGTGCGCATCTATTCGCGCGGCTTGCGGCGTGGTATCGGCACGCACGCCCATGAGGCGGCCTGTGAGTTGATCCACTACCTTAAATGTGGCCAAATCAAGGTCGTGGCCAGTACCTGTAATGAGCGATTCCATGTATTCCAACATTGGCGGAATCACATATTGATAACCGTTAACCTTGAATAAATCTAATAATTGACGGCGCAAAAATTCTATACGTGCAGCCTCCGCGGGCAGTACGTCTTCAATAAATTCGGGAAGTAACCAGTTTCGCATAGCTGCCATTATACTAGCAAAAGAGTTTAGCTAGCGACTCAAAAACAACAGCAATAAACCACCAAAAATTGAGATAAGACCAATAAAGCGCAATTGACCATCTTTGAGTTCTATCATGCGCTTGAAAGTTTCGCGCCAAGCCTGCGGCGCAACAAAGGGTAATAAACCTTCAAACACAAGCATCAAACCCATTGCTGCCAATACGGTAGAATTCATCTAATAAAGTTCTAATAAACCTTACTTCTTGCCGCCGCCAGAGCCACGCATGTACTTGAAGAAATCGGAGTTTGGATCTAACACCATCACGTCTGATTTACTTTTGAAGCTGTTTTTATAGGCTTCTTGGCTACGGTAAAACGCATAGAATTCAGGATTTTTACCATAGGCTGCTGAGTAAGTTTCAGCTGCGTTAGCATCGCCATCACCCTTCACTTTTTGTGCATCACGAAACGCCTCTGCGATAATCACTTCGCGTTGTTTATCGGCATCCGCACGAATTTTTTCAGACGCGGCCGAGCCTTCAGAACGTAACTGTTTGGCGATACGCTCACGCTCAGAAATCATGCGGTCATAGACTGATTTACTGATTTCTTCTGAATAATCAACGCGTTTCAAGCGCACATCCACCACCTGAATGCCGATTTGACGTGCTTCAACATCGGCTCTTTTGCGTAGATTATCCATAATTGCATCGCGCTCGCCAGCAATTACATCATGTACCGTGCGTTTGCCAAACTCTGCCCTAAAGCCTGCGTTCACTACTTTAGAAAGTCGATCTTCAGCCGCTGCTTCGCCGCCTTCTTTAATCGAAACATAGTATTTAGCAGGGTCGACAATTCGCCATTTAACGAATGAATCGACCATCATGTATTTGTTTTCGCTGGTATTGAATTTGGCTGGTGCTTCCCAGTCCAAAGTAACAATGCGCTTTTCAAAATACTTTACATCCTCTACCAAAGGCGTTTTGAAATATAAGCCAGGCTCTTTTTTAACCGACACAATTTCGCCCAACCTAAACACCAAAGCGTATTCGCGCTGATCTACTATAAAAGCCGACATGCTTAATAACACCAGTGCCACAATCAATCCAACTAAGATTATTCCAATATTTTTCATAATTTCACTTTCGCTGACTAGCGATTATCCCTCTCGCGGCTGCGCATCACATCGCGCGATTGGTCAGTATTGACATCCGCTTCTTTATTGCTAACAGTCGCTGCTGCTGGCGCAGATGCTGTGGTTGCATTGGTTGTTGCCATTAATTTATCTAATGGTAAATATAATAAACTACCGCCTTTTTGGTCAACAATCACTTTACTGGTGCTAGATAAAATCTGCTCTTGTGCATCTAAATAAATACGCTCGCGCGTTACTTCTGGCGCCTTGATATATTGCGTTAAAATTTGCTCAAATCGACTCGCGTTACCCTTTGCTTCGTTTTCCACTTTAAGTTTGTAACCCGCCGCCTCAGCACTTAAGCGAGAAGCGTTACCACGCGCTTTAGGAATCACATCATTCGCGTAAGCTTGACCTTCATTGATCTGGCGTTGGTAGTCTTGATTGGCGCGGTTCACATCTTCAAACGCCTCCTGCACCTGCTCTGGTGGCTGAGCACTTTGTAAAGAGACGCTAGTAATCGTAACGCCTGCTTTATAACTATCCAAAATCGCTTGCATGCGCTCTGAAGTATCCGCCAAACCCTTTTGCAACAAGTCGTCTAGCTTACTTTTTCCCACCACTTCACGAATAGCAGTTTCAGCGGCGGACATTACTGCATCATCAGTAGAGCGGTTGTTAAACAGATAATCTTTGGCGTTTTTAAGCTTATATTGCACCGCAAATTGTAAATCGATAATGTTTTCATCTTCAGTCAACATTAAGGCTTCTCTAGGCACTTTAGTTTTGCCGCCAGTGCCCTCGCCATTGGTTCTATAGCCCACCTCTAGGCGACGCACCTGCTCCATATTCACCACACTGACTGACTCGATTGGAAACGGCCAACGCCAGCGCGGACCAGGTTCTGTGGTATCGATATAGGCACCAAACCGTTGTACAACACCTAGCGAGCCTTGGTCGACAATATAAAAGCCCGTTGCCATCCAAATGGCCACAATCAAAGCCAAAATAGGGATAATCGGCCAATCAAAGCCTTTACCGTCACCACTGCCATCATTGGCACGGTTGCCGCCATTGCTACTGCCTTTTTTGCCAAAAAGATTATTGATTTTTTGGCTTAAATCACGCAGCACTTCGTCTAAATCAGGTGGGCCTTCATTATTTTTTTGACCCAAACCGGGAAACTTAATCATTCATGACTCCAAACTACTATTTAAATTAGGCATACGCACTTTCTTCAGTGCTTAATTTTTTTAATAACTGCTGATGCTCCAACAATGCCAGTTTGATAAACTCAAGACCAGCGCCTGTCTTAGCGGATATACGCACTTGGTAAATTCTACCATACTCGTCGCGCTCACAACCTGCCCCATTATCAAGCGCGGAGTTATCCAGCCGATCAATTTGGTTTAATACCAAAACCTGTGGCACATTGGCAGCGCCAATTTCTTGCAATACAAAATTCACTTGTGCAACTTGCGCCTCGCGATTAGTACTCGCCACATCCACCACATGCAATAGCAAGTCCGCTTGCGTAGCCTCTTCCAAAGAGGCGCCAAACGCTTCAATGAGCGTAGTTGGCAAATGCTTGATGAAGCCAACGGTATCTGAAATAACCGCCATATTGCTGCCATAATAAGCACCGCCGCTAGAATGATAATCATCACCCAGATACATTTTGCGCGATGTGGTGTCTAGCGTGGCAAATAACTGATCTGCCGCATACACGCCAGATTGCGTTAAGCGATTAAATAGCGTGGATTTTCCTGCGTTGGTATATCCGACCAACGACACAGTCATAGTGTTTGAACGCTTACGTGCTCTCCGCTGCATGCCGCGCTGCTGCTTGAGTTTGGCCAGCTTTTCGCGCAATTGCTTAACGCGATCACGCAACATGCGTCTATCCATCTCGAGTTGCGTTTCGCCCGGACCACCACGCACGCCAATACCGCCTTTTTGGCGTTCCAAGTGAGTCCAGCCGCGTACTAGGCGCGTGGATAAATGCTCTAGCTGCGCCAGTTCGACTTGTAGCTTACCTTCGTGGCTTTTTGCACGTTGTGCAAAAATATCTAAAATCAAACCTGTTCTATCCAACACTTTAGCTTGCAAAAAGCGTTCTAAATTACGCTGTTGCGATGGGCTTAAATCGTGATTAAAGGCAACTAGGCTGGTCTCAGACACTTCAAGCATTAATTTTAATTCATCGGCTTTGCCACTGCCAATAAAAAGTTTTGCATCTGGCGTGCTTCGCTTGCCTTCAACTGTGGCACGCACTTGCATGCCCGCTGATGTTACCAATTGACGGAGTTCTTGCAGACTTTCTGAGTAATCTGGCTCGCCGAAATCGATACTCACCAATACCACCGCACCATTAGATGCGGCAGTTAAGACAGATGGATTCGCTAAGGTATTTTCGCCGTAACCAGAGGATCTAATTGACAAACTTTATTCTTCCGAATGTTCTGGCAATGCCATGCTCACCGCACGCGCAGGCACAATAGTAGAAATGGCGTGTTTATACACCATTTGCGTGACTGTGTTTTTAAGCAAAATAACATATTGGTCAAACGAATCAACTTGGCCTTGTAGCTTGATGCCGTTCACTAGATAGATAGACACTTGTACGTGTTCTTTTCTGAGGGCGTTTAGGAATGGATCCTGCAGCATTTGTCCTTTGTTATTCATGTTGTGCTCCTTGTAGTTTTAATAAAGTTGGAGTAGCTTTGCTGAAATAATTTCCGCAAAACCAGTTCTGCCTTGTATACGACTATGATTGCGCCTTTTTGTTCGCTTTTCAAGTGCCAAATACAGGTTTTTTCTAGATTTTTTTATAATTTTTAAGCTAAATTGGGCAAAATTCTTGCAAGCGTTTCTTTTTGCCCAAGCAAAGCCATGACTTGGTCGATACTAGGCGATTGTGCAGTGCCTGTGAGCATCACACGCAGGGGCATGGCGACTTTAGGAAACTTAAGTTCGTATTGCGTTACCACCGCATTAATTTCATGGTGAATGGCTTCTGCAGTCCAATTAATATTGGCCAATTTTTCGCTCAAAGTTTGAATGGCAGGCATTATTTCTGGCGTGATATGCTTTTCAACATCAGCCGCGCAGGCTTGCGGTAAAGTATAAAAATACGCTATATCACGCGCGAGCTGATTCAAATTGTTCGCACGTTCACGATACAAAGCCAATACATCATTCAAAACAGGTGCTCTGGAAGGCCCTGTTCTATTGGCTTGCAGGCGTGCAGTAATATCTGCAGCAAGCACATCCATATTCGCTTCTTTAATATAATGGCCATTCAACCAGTTGAGTTTTTCGGTATTAAATTGCGCAGCAGATGGCGTGATGTGATCCAAATCGAACCATTCGCAAAATTGCTGCATATTGAAAATTTCTGCATCACCGTGACTCCATCCCAAACGCGCTAAATAGTTCAGCACCGCTTCAGGCAAATAGCCGTCATCGTGATACTGCATCACGCTCACCGCACCGTGGCGTTTTGATAACTTTTGCCCGTCATCACCCAAAATCATCGACAAATGCGCATATTGCGGAATGGTGGCACCCAAAGCGTTCAGCATATTGATTTGGCGAGGCGTGTTGTTTACATGGTCATCACCACGAATCACTTGCGTGATGCCCATTTCAAAATCATCCACGACCACGCAAAAATTATAGGTTGGGGTGCCATCGGCACGCGCAATAATCAAATCATCCATCTCTGCATTGGCAATTTCGATGCGACCTTTCACCAAGTCATCCCAAACGACCACGCCAGTTTGCGGGTTTTTAAAGCGCACGACTGGTGGAATATCCTTAGGAATTGCGGGTAACGTTTTACCAGCTTCAGGACGCCATTTTCCATCATAACGCGGCTTTAAACCTTGCAAGGTTTGTTGTTCGCGCAGAGCTTCAAGTTCTTCTTTGCTGCTATAACAATGATAGGCAGTACCCGCATCCAGCATGGTTTGCAACACTTTTTTATAAGTCTCCATACGTTGCATTTGGTAAAAAGGACCTTCATCGTAATTGAGCCCTAGCCAATGCATGCCATCCATAATCGCCTGCACGGCTGCTGGCGTAGAGCGCTCTACATCTGTATCTTCGATACGCAAAATAAACTTGCCCCCATGTTTTTTGGCATAAGCCCAAGAAAACAAGGCGGTGCGGGCCCCACCAATATGTAAAAACCCTGTCGGGCTAGGCGCGAAACGCGTACAAACTGTCATGAAAAGAGTGCTTTTATATTAAAGGTAAGATTTTAACATGCAATCGGATTGGCGATTTTGACAAATGTTGAAGTTTAATGAAACTTAAATAGTGACTGATTATTCAATGAATATATAATTATATTTTATGGGCCATGTTAAGCTTAAATAAAATCAACAAATCAAGTTAGCTATTTTCCAATGAAAAATATTATTCAACAATTATTTAGCTCAAAATCTACAAAAAAAACCAACCGACTCACCGCATGGGTGGACGATCTCGACGATATGGACGACCTTGCGGCGCTGCAGTTTGCTGCCAAACATTTAGGCCATTTACTGACTCAGGCTGATGAACAAGAAACGCTAAATCTTCAGCAACAACTAGATTTGATTGTCGAACTTGAGAGTCGAAATCAATCACGCTTGGAAAAACTATCTAGTCAGTTTTCCAACGTGGAGAATATGAAAACTGAATTAGAAAATAGCATCTGTGATACTTGCTATAACTATTGTCGCCAGTCATATATTTATCACCTTAAATTCATCGAAAAGGTTTTCGACTCCAGTAAATCCAAGTTAGAAAATAATTTTAAGCTCGATGGTAATATGCCCGCCTTTATCATTGCACGTGCGCTGAATCTCGCATTTAGTATGGTCAAATGGCGTTTATTTAGCCAATCAAGTCCGCCAGCAAAAATGTGGCTGCAAGTGAATGTGTTGTATCGCATTGCAGCGCAGCAAATGCTATTAAATATCCCCATTGAACTGTTTGATTTAGCGCCGTCTACAACGCTTTCAGCCTACTTTGTGCAAACTTGGATGCTGGGGCAGTTGGTACAAAGTAGTATGCATAAACACCAAGTTGAAATCGCGACGCATATTATCAATACGCTGCTTACCCGAGTTCACATCAGCGATGTGCTGACACCGGAGCAGTATGTGTTCTACATTGATTTGCAAGTAGATAACCCGGCAAAACGGATGCGTAATTTTGAGCCTGGCGATAGCTGCCGCTATTGGGAATTAGACGAACTCGAGAGACAGTTAACAATCGCTATTACGGTATCAGACCGTGGAGAAATTCCGCAAAGTTTAGCTTTCTCAAAAATCGATCACCCTAAAAAACTAAATGACACGCTGAAAATACTACTCGACGAGTGGAAAAAAACTGGATACGTAAGACAGCGTCGCAAAACACCTAGACAAGCCAGCTCAAAAACGGCCAGAGTCAGTGCAGGGATTGCAGATATCTGCAATCAAGTAAATCAGGCCAACCAAATTGGTAAAGGCTTGTGCTTGTCGCGTGATAGCACTTCTTTGGATGAACGCATAAGAGCCCACACTGTATTGCGGCAGACTAGCACTATCTCTCACAATAGCGGCTCGCTAGACACTTGGATTATTACTGACGAAAGCCCGCCAGGCTTGGGAACCCGTGTAAATAAATACGCCAATATTTTAGCTAGGCCGGATAAACTAATTGGACTAGTCGTTGATGGAGAACCGGGCAAAGTCATTATTGGCATGATTCGCTCGGTGAAGCCTACGCATGGTAATCAATTAAGAGTAGGTATAGCAATCATTTCAAAGCTTCCTGATTGGGTTCAATTGCGCCAATTACGCGGTCAAGAAGCATTTGCAAATACTGAAGTGCATATTGAACCACTTAGAGGTGTCAACGTTAAAAAAACATCCGCCACAGTGGACATTGGTGTGTTTTCAGGCATTTATTTACCTGTTGAAGCGGGGCTTTCAGAAACGCCCATGTTGATTTTACCTAAAATCAACTACCGCGCCGATGTTACTTATTCTGTGAATATTGCGGGTTCAACAAAAAACGTTCTACTTGGCACCCCAGTCGAGTCACGAGACGACTGGGTAAGGGTCGACTTTCCTTTTTAGTTAACAGGCGTCAACGCTGCGGGCGGTTCGCTTTTCCAATCGCCACCTAACACTTTAAACAATTCAACCGTCGCTAAAAATGTCGCTTGCTTGGCTTGAACCGCCGCAAGTGAAGCGTCATTATGCACACGCTGCGCATCCAACACTTCTAAATAAGCAGAATAGCCTGATTTATAACGGTTTTCTGCCACTGCAAGCGCATTCTTAGCAGAAGCCTCACTTTGCACCAGCGCTTGCTCACGCTCAGCATCTAAACGCCGCGTCACTAGCGCATCATTTACTTCTCTAAACGCATTTTGTATCGCCGTTTGATATTGCGCTAAGGCTTGTTTTTGGCGCGCTGTGGCTTGCTCAACACGAGACTGACGTTTGCCAGAATCGAAAATAGGTAAATCCAAACCTAAACCAAGCGTCCAAATAAGCGCTCCCGATTTTAAAATATCGCCTAATGCTAAACTTTCGGCGCCCAGACTACCTGTGAGGTTAATGCTTGGATACAAAGCCGCCTTGGCAATGCCAATATTGGCATTTTCCGCAATCAACACCTGCTCAGCTTGGCGAATATCTGGCCGACTTTCCAACAATGCTGAAGGCAAACCAGTAGGCGGCGTGGGGGGTAATGGTAGTGCCCGAATATCAGCAGTCTCCAGCTTTAAATCAAGCACGCCAGTCAGCACTGCAAGTTGATGCAATGTTAAGGCGCGTAAGCGATTTAATTCAATTAATTGCGCATCTAAATTACTCACAGAAACTTCTGCTTGACTGACTTCTAAGGCACTTGCTACGCCACCCGTAAGGCGACGTTGATTTAAATGTAAAGCCTCTAAGCTGCTAACTTGATTTTCTTTTGTCACAGCAATTTGCGCATCCAAACCGCGTAGTTGGAGGTAATTATTAGCGACCAATCCAATCAATGAAAGCTCTACAGTTTCTTTGCCATCACGCAAAGCCAATGCATTGGCTGCTGCAGATTCTTTGGCACGCTTAATTTTTCCCCAAAAATCTATCTCGTAAGAAGTTCGCAATCCAAATGTAAAATCATTGCGTGTTGGTTTGCCAAATACGGGGTTAGCTCCTGCTTCGGTCACTTTATTACGAGTTGCGCCAGCAGTTAAATCAATTTGCGGAAACAACGATGCGCCTACTTCGCGCATGCTGGCATCAGCTTCTTCTATTCGCGCAACGGCTAGTGCAATGTTGGTATTATTTTTTAGCGTGAGTTCTACTAACTCGTTAAGTTTGGCATCTTGATAACGCGTCCACCATTGTCTCATCAACTCGTTTTTTGCATCATTAGCGGCATCTGCTTCACTATATTGTGACGGCACTTCTACCACTGGTCGCGCATAATCTGGGCCCACAGACTTGCAGCTCGCAAGAAAAAGCACAGCAATTCCGAAAGCCATGCGTTTGGTATGATAGGAATTTATGCGTAGCATCATACCGTCTCCTGAGAATCTAGCTCTGTATGCCCATGATGTCTCACATGCTTGCCTGTGAGCCAAGTAAAAAATAGTGGAATAAATATGGTTGCCACAAAAGTAGCGATTATCATGCCGCCAAACACCCCTGTACCCATGCTGCGACGTGCTGCGGCGCCTGCACCAGTGGCGACTACCAACGGGAAGATACCGAGCACAAACGCCATAGACGTCATCACAATAGGTCTAAACCTCAAGCGCGCTGCTTCCAGCGCTGCTTGCGCGACTGGCATACCCTGCTCCATTTTTTGACTAGCAAATTCTACAATCAGAATCGCGTTTTTAGCTGCTAGGCCAATCAATGTAATCAAACCAATTTGAAAGTAAATATCGTTCGGCATACCACGTACAAATACCGCTAATAGTGCCCCCGCTAAAGCAAACGGTACCGCCATAATCACGGCTAACGGCAGTGCCCAAGTTTCAAACTGCGCCGCTAAAATCAAAAACACCATAATAATAGCAAAACCAAATGCAACCATTCCTGCTGAACCTGTACGCTTTTCTTGATAGGCTTGTGCTGTCCAATCTAATCGATAGCCGTCTGGCAAGTTTTCTGCTGCAATACGTTCCACAGTTTTAATGGCATCGCCAGAACTCACCCCGGGTGCGCCACTACCAAACACTTTAGCTGACAATAGTCCGTTATAACGTTCTAATTGCTCTGCGCCCACAATATTACTCACTTTGCTTAAAGCTGAAAGTGGAATCATGTTGCCATTGGGACTTGCCGCCGTAGGCTGGCTACGCACGTACACTTTGCCCAAATCTTCCGGCTTCATTCTAAACTGAGGCTCGGCTTGCAGTTGCACTCTGTAAGTACGACCATTTTTATTAAAATCATTTACATAAAACGAGCCCATAGTGCTCTGCAAAGTAGCGTAGATATCAGCAATTTTAACATTTTGAGAAATCGCTTTTGACTCGTCCACTTCTATTAATAACTGCGGCACTGTAGGACGGAAAAAAGTATTCAACCCCGTTAATTTGGGCTCTGCTCTCATGGCATCTATAAAACTATTCGTCACTGCTGAGAGTTTAATTGGATCAGTTTCACGTTGGCTTTGCACGTATACTTCAAAGCCGCCTGCAGAGCCCAAGCCGCGAATCGCTGGAGGATTCACAGCAAACGCCATGCCATCAGGCTGACTCATGCCAATGCCAAACAGCTTTCCTACAATTTGATCAGCAGTTGTTTCGCGTTCTTTCCAGTCTTTTAGTCGTACAAACATCGTCGCCGCGTTAGTTTTGTTGGCGCCAGTCAATAATTCAAGGCCATTTACAGCAAATTCAAACCCTACCGAAGGATCTTTCGCAATGGCAGCACGTACATTCTCTGTGGTTTTTGTAGTGCGGCTTAAAGTTGCACCATCTGGCATCACGACAAGGGTCACTACATAGCCTTGATCCTCTGCAGGCACAAAACTCCCAGGCACCATGCGGAACAATACCACCACCACGATTAGTATGCCCGCAAAGGCTAACCCACCAATGATTTTATGCTTGAGTGTTAAGCCTACAGTACCAGTATAAAAATGTGTTAACTTGCTGAATCCCTTATTAAACTTGCCAAAGAACCAGTTTTCACCATGCTCTTTTTTTAAAATCATGGCACAAAGTGCAGGGGTTAAAGTTAAAGCCACAACGCCAGAAATCACCACAGCAATCGCCACAGTTACTGCAAACTGACGGAACAACTCCCCTGCAATGCCGCCCTGAAAAGCCACTGGTACAAACACAGCACATAACACCAATACAATCGCCACCACTGCTGCCGATACTTGATGAATAGACTTAATTGCCGCTGGTAGCGGCTCTAGGTTTTCTTCTCGCATCAAGCGCTCAGTATTTTCTAGCACCACAATCGCGTCATCCACCACAATACCAATCGCTAAAATCATGGCAAAAAGCGTGAGCAAGTTGATGGAGAAGCCGAATATATAAAGCCCTGCAAAGGTGCCAATTAGCGAAATCGGCACAGCAATAATAGGGATGAGTGTCGCGCGCCAACTTTGTAAGAATAAAAATACCACTAACACGACTAAAACCAGCGCCTCAGCAAAAGTTTTTAATACCTCTTCAATGGTCGCCTTAACAAAATCACTCGTGTCGTATGGGATAGTGTATTGCATGCCTGCTGGGAAACGTGTTTTTAGTTCTTCAATTTTTGACTTAATACCTTTGGCGGTATCTAATGCATTGGCCCCACTCTGCAAAAAGATGGGAATCGCAACACCAGGTTGCCCATTCAGTGCTGACGTGACATTGTAACTTTGCGCACCCAGCTCAATGCTGGCGACATCTTTTAGATAAAGTACGCCGCGCGGGCCAGCTGCTTTAATAATGATATTGCCAAATTGTGCAGGCTCCACCAGGCGGCCCTTTGCTGTGACGGTATACACGAGTTGTTGGCTAGCAGGCGCAGGATCTTGGCCGATCCTTCCCGCAGCGTATTGCGTATTTTGTGCACCAATTGCGTTGGCAATATCGGTGGTACTTACCCCTAATTGCGCCATGCGGTCAGGGCGTAGCCATATCCGCATCGCGTAATCTTGGCCGCCAAATATCAGAGCGTCGCCCACACCTTTTACGCGTTTTAACTGATCCAACACATTTAAGGTGGCGTAGTTACTCAAAAACAATCGATCTTGCTTTATATCTTTTGAGGTGAGCATCACCACTAACAAAATATCATTCGATTTTTTCTGCACAATCAAGCCATTACGGCGCACATCATCTGGCAAGCGCGGTGTAGCAATATTCACGCGATTGCTCACGTTGAATGTGGCCTGGTCAACATTCGTACCCACTTCAAACGTCACCGTAATCACTAAAGTACCGCTAGAATCCGCACTAGAACTGAAATACAGCAAGTTATCGATCCCGCTTAGCTGTTCTTCAATAGGCCCTGCTACCGTTTTTGATAGCGTATCGGCACTCGCACCAGGATAGCTTGCAGTGATGGTAACAGTAGGTGGTGCAATTTGCGGATACTGCGCGATTGGCAACTTTAATGCAGCAGCTAAGCCCGCCAACACAATGATGATGGAAAGTACCGAGGCAAAAATCGGCCGTGTGATAAAAAACTTGGTCATGATTTAGCCCTGCTTGCCAGTAGGTTTAGCTGGCATGGCGGGTGGCTCGCCAAGGGCATGTGGCACTACTGACGCGCCAGGGTGTAACTTAATCAGATTATCCACAATCACCTTGTCGTTGGTTTTTAGGCCTTCTAAAACAATCCAATCTTTGCCTTGCCAATCACCAACCACCACAGGGCGTGGTGTGGCCTCATTTTTTTCATTGGTAACAAACACAAATTTGCCTAAATCCCCCGTCAATACGGCCGTTTGCGGCACTAAAAACACCCCTTCATGCGAGCCAGTAGTGACGCGGGCACGTACAAACTGTCCTGGCAACAAAGTCTTGTCTTTATTCTCAAATGTAGCACGTAACTCTTGCGTACCTAAATTGGGGTTGATTTCGTTAGCGGTAAAATTGAGTTTACCTTTTTGCGCGAATTCACTGCCATCAGGCAAAATCAAACTCACGTCTTTGACATGTTTTTGATCTAAATGGCCACCCAAGCTGGTAAGATCAGTTTCAGACAAGCTAAAACGCACCCAAATCGGCGACACTTGAACAATGGTAGTCAACAAGCTGGTATTAGGTGCAACCAATGCGCCCTCAGAATACTGAAAGCGCCCTGCTACACCAGAAACTGGCGCGGTGACTCGAGTATAAGATAAATTCAGCTCTGCCTCTTTGATGTTGGCTTGCGCTTGCATCATGCCCGCTTGCGAGATACTGGCATCCGAAGTCGCATTATCATATTCGCGCTGACTAATAGATTGCGTAGAAAGTAAGTCCTTTAAGCGATTCGATTCGCGCGTCGTTTGCACAATATGCGCGTTCTGCCCTGCTACTGCTGCTCTTGCTTGCGTTAAGGCAATTTCATACGGTGCTGGATCAATTTGAAACATCACTTGCCCAGCCTTTACTGGCGCACCTTCTTCAAACATTTTCTTTAAGATAATGCCACCCACGCGCGGACGCACTTCCACTTCACTGGCACCTTCTGTCTGTGCAACCGCTTCCACACTCATTGGCACCGATGTTGGCTGTACAGAAATCACACTCACTGGCATTGGCGGCATCGCCATGCCTGCTGGCGGCGCGCTACCTTCTGGTTTTTTGTTACAGGCAGCCAAACTCACTACCAATAAAGCCAAAAATGCTAGATTAATTCCTCGCAGCCTACTCTTTTGTAACAAAAAAACTGACATTGATAACTCCACGTTTTTTAATATTGTCTTGCTTACATACACATTTGAATGTATATTATATACAAACATGAATGTATGTAAACATACTTTTTACTAAATTTTAATAAAAGGATTTAATTCGCAACATGGTAAGAAAAACCAAGCTAGATGCCGAGCTGACACGCCAGAGCATTATTGATGCTGCTCGCGAAGTATTTTTGGCACGCGGCGTTAGCCGTTCAACTTTAGAGCACATTGCGGCACAAGCCGAAGTCACACGTGGCGCGGTGTATTGGCACTTTAAAAATAAAACTGAAATTTTTCACGCCCTCCGCGACCAAGTTTTTTTGCCGTTAATCGACCGCATGGATGACACGCTTGCCGTTGATAATAACGATGATTCTCTCACCCAAATTGAACACAGTCTGTGTGATACCGTACACGAGCTCAATAAAAACATTAAAATGCGTCAAACTTATGAAATCATGATGACGAAGTGTGAATACATAGACGAATTCGCAACCGTATTACAACAAATTCTTAATAATTGCTCGAGCATCACCGATAAATTTGAACTCGCCTACGAACGCGCAAAATCAAAAAATCTATTGGCTGGTTCACATAGTCCACATGCACTCGCACTTGATACGCACCTATTTTTTAGTGGATTGTTACACATGTGGGTAAAAGATACCGACGGTAGCAAATTTCGCTTTCAAGCAACAGAACTCATTAAAGCGCACATTAATTTACGCAGAAAATAATTTTATTGTAAACCAACCACAAAGGCGATATTATCAACCAAACACAAGGTTTTATAACATGGTGCTAACTGGCGAAATCTACGGCAAACAAACATCAAGTAAATTTGTCATGTACAACGTGCTTAAAGTAAGCAAGGCAGTCATCACACTCCAGAATATCGACAATCCACTTAGCCTGTTTGAAACCACTGCTCAAAAATTAGTATCATCAGGCTACATTCGTATCAGCCAAACGCCTTACATTAATACAGAAATATCTGGCGCCAAAAAGAAAAAAGCCATTAAAAAACCCACACGCTGCCCTTACACGCTCGATTTTTTAGAAGCGCGTGCAGACAGCGAGCGACCAGCAGCAGTTTTACCAGATTTGTTTACGCACTAATTTTTAAACCTTAGCTGCAAACTCCGCTACACGCACACCCAATAAACGCGCGGTTTCCAAGTCACCCTTATTCACTTCGTCTGCTGATGAGTCACTTGGTGATGCCATCAACGCCCCAGAAAAACCACCTAAAAAGTTTACATCACCATGTTTAGCCGCTTTGGTATTGGCTGGCATTAAACCAGTACCTACCCAAACGCCAGAATGCTGCATAGCGAGTGTGAATAAATATTGAATGGTGGAGAATTTATCCCCATTCATGCTAGCTGAGTTAGTAAATCCAGCAAAAATCTTATTTTTCCATTCTTGTGTAATCCATCTTTTAGAACTCGCATCGGCAAACTTTTTGAACTGCCAACTCACAGAACCCATATAAGTGGGTGAACCAAAGATAATCGCCTTTGCTGCATCCAGCTTCTCCCAATCCGCTTCGGTAATATCACCGTTCGCATCAATAGTAATTAAATCTGCTTTAGCGCCCGCTGTTACTGCCTCGGCTTGTTTTGCTGTATGTCCGTATCCACTATGATAAATCACGACAACTGATGCCATTTTTAAGCTCCTTGTTTAAGTTATGCAATTGATTTTAGGCATCGTATCAGCTATAGTAACTAAAAGTAAGTAGGCACTAAAAAATTATATAGGTACTAAATGGATACTATTGAAGAATTAAAGCTAGAGAGCCCACTGACGCAAGAGCCAGCGCAACTGGCCTCTGCATTTAGCGCACTATGCCCCACACGCTTAGTGTTAAATAGAATCGCTGACAAATGGACGGTGTTAGTCGTGATATTGCTGCAAGACGGCACCAAACGCTTTAGTCATTTGCAGCGCGAGATTGATGGTATTTCACAAAAAATGCTCACGCAAACGCTACGTGGATTGGAGCGTGATGGCTTAGTCACCAGAAAAGTACACGCCACAGTACCGCCAAAAGTCGAATACGCCCTCACCCCGCTAGGGCATACACTTAAAGACATGCTTTATGCAATTAAAACTTGGTCTGAAACGAATATAAATGAAGTGCTTGCTGCGCAAAAAAGTTACGATGCTTTAAACGCAAAGTAACATACAAACTCGATAAAATAGATGCTCTGCAAGCCAATATCCATGCGCCTTACAGAGCATCTATTTTGCACCGCATTCGCATGGTTTTGACTTAAAATCCCCTTTGCCGCGCCTGAGGCTTGAGCGGCAGATGCTAGGTGACGAGGACTGTTTGAGGATTGAAAATCCGAGTTCCGCAGTCACCACGCAGATGCGGCGCTAAGACCGAAGGAAATAAGCGGTAGCGGGGTGCTCTTTTATTTGGATACTTTCTTTTGAGCAAACAAAAATAAAGTGACTCACCAAGAAGTCAAAAGTGATTTTGCATACGTTGGTCAACGCTTCGGTTATCCTACCTAGCAAGGTACTTATCTATGGGTTATTTGCACAAGCAAAACTTTCCAAGAGTGCAAACCTTATAAGTGAAGAAGCTGGAATATGTCGCTTTTCAGGATGTGCATCAAGGTACTTTAATACAATATCCTTAACTTGTCCCAATGTAACTTTATTCTCACCAAAGCAGATATGATCCACTCTAAAGCGCTTCGACTCCTTATTATTCATTGCTGCGGCAAACGAAGCAGGTGACCATACTTCGTTAATAAGGTAGAACTCTTCCGCGTCAAGGACACCTTGCAAGTAGGAATATCCTTTATTATTCTCACTTATATTACTAGACGTAAGCTGGTTATAGAAGTCATTGCCAGTTAACCACTCAGCATTTGAAACTAAAGCATATCCTAGCAATAAGATAGCAATAAACAGGTTTATGCATCTCATGTATCATCTCTCATAAATCATGAAAAAACTCCGTTAGAATGATAACTTAATTTAGCATTTCTAAATAATTAAATTACAGCAACACCTTCTCAATCCCACCATTATTCACTCTCTCCACATATTCCTGCATCCAATTCTCGCCCAGAATATGCTTCGCCATCTCGACCACAATGTAATCCGCCTCAATACCCGTATCGTCGCCATAGCGCGCCAGGCCTTGCAGGCAGCTTGGGCAGCTGGTTAAAATTTTCACTTTTTCTTCAGGCGCGCCAACCGTTAAACCCATTATAGTCAGACCTTTTTCCAGCTCTTCTTGTTTGCGGAATTTTACTTGCGTGGCAATATCGGGACGTGCCGCTGCAAACGTGCCGCTCTCGCCGCAACAGCGGTCGTTCAGCGCGACTTCTGTACCCATCAGCTTATTGGTGACTTCTAATGGTTTATAAGTCTTCATCGGGCTGTGGCATGGGTCGTGGTACATATACCTTGTACCCGTAACGCCTGATAACTTTTGGTCTTTTTCCATGAGGTATTCATGAATATCCAACAACCTGCAACCTGGGAAGATTTTCTCAAACTCGTATTTTTGCAGCTGATCCATACAAGTGCCGCAAGACACAATTACCGTCTTAATATCGAGATAATTCAGGGTGTTAGCTACACGGTGAAACAACACACGGTTATCTGTGGTGATTTGCAGACCTTTATCATGATTGCCGCTAGACGTTTGCGGGTAGCCGCAGCACAAGTAACCAGGCGGTAGCACGGTAATCGCGCCCACTTCATACAACATGGCTTGCGTGGCTAGGCCGACGTTTGAGAACAGACGCTCTGAACCACAACCAGGAAAGTAAAACACCGCTTCGCTATCTTCAGTCACTTTTTGCGGGTTACGGATGACAGGAATCATGTGGTCATCCTCGATACCCAGCATGGCGCGCGAAGTTTTTGACTGCAATTTTTTTGGCATTGGGCGATTAATAAAATGAATCACCTGT